>JAUZPH010000474.1 GCA_030706065.1 Bacillota bacterium
ACTGCAGTGAGCCTGATTTTCATACCGATATACATGATCATATTTTCGTATATATAAAGATGCGGAAATTTAAACCTTTGGTATTCGCCTGAGAAAATATCGAATCTTCACCGATTTTTCGAAGGCGATAAATTAAGTTATAAATTTCCGCATCTAAACAAGGGAGCTTCTGCAGCAACGTACCGCAGAGCTCCCTTTACTCATTTATAGGTAATATAGAATTCATAAACGCAGTTATCCGGGCTGTAGCTGTAATGATAACCCTTGGACAAATCTACATAACTGAGCTTTTTATCGTCCTTAACTACCTGGTATACTATGTCCTTCTTAAAGGTATTTGTATCATTTACCGAAGTCTTCACCATAATCGCAGGCGCCTTCTGTTCCAGGCCCTTCTTTACAATATCATAGAATTCATCGACATTATCTGCATATTTACCGGTCTTTACATAGTAATTTGCCACCGTTGAAGTACATGCCGGATAGTCGGACTTTGTCCAGGTGTGATCCCATGACATTTGGCTGTCATCCAGATTGAAATAATCATAGGACAGTACATTTCCTGATTCTGAAACCGGATCATCGAAGGTTGAATCAAGGTGATAATATTTTCCGCCGATGCTCACTATATTCCAGGCATGGGGATTTGCACCGCCGGTGCCTATCACGATATAATTTTCTATTCCTGCAGCATTCAAAAGCCTGTACATTACCTCCGCATAGCCCTCACATACGGCCTTTCTGTTCACAAATACTCCATAGGCGGTGAAATCATCATCAGGTATACTGCCAGCCTGTGTATCACTATTATCATAATCGGTATTATTGACTATATAGTCATGAAGAGCCAGTTCCTTCTGAAAATCCGACATTCCCGGTTTAACAACGGAGGAGACGATTTTCTTAACGGTGGAATCCACCTTGGCAAACTTACTCAGGAAGCTTTCCTTTCCATCCCTGTAGTTAAAATGCAGAGATACTTTATTCAACCTCATGCTGTATTCCACATTGATAATATATCCTCCAAAGCCGGAGGTTTCCGCCAGGTTGATGGCCATCTTGTCAATTCCCTGCTTGATGAGGTCATCGGAAGCTTTAAAAACCGTATCCTTCCCTTCCTGCAAATTACTGATGAGGATAGGCCTTAATTCCTCCTTTGTAGCTATAGTGGTCTTGGTATCGGTGTTTATAGGTGCATCAACCTTCTTGGTATCAATGGATTTTATTTCCTCTCCGCTGCCCTTCGCCGAAGCCTCACTTCCATCTGTCTTCTGTATTAAGGTTTTGCCTGCCAGCTTTCCATTGCCTTTGAAAACATCTATAGTCTGCTCTTCACTGATACTGCTTACCCTGGTACAGCTCTGCAGAAAAAGTGAACCTGCAGTAAAGAAGACTATCATTAAGTATACACCCAAGGTTTTATATTTCACCAAAACACCTCCATATTTACCTGCTCTCGGACAATAAACTGTTTATAAAATGCTGTGCCGTTCTTCCGGACTTTCCATTATGCCAAAGCTCCCATTTCAAGGCCTGGCTCCGTAGTTCCTCCAGCGGCAGGCCGATGTTGTGCCTTGCCGCCAATTCCTCTACGATGTGAAGATATTCAAGCTTGTCTGGAGAGGTATAGATTATAGTCTCCCCGAATCTGTCCACCAATGAAAGCTTTTCCTGAAGAGATTCGCCGGTATTAATATCATCGGCGCTGTTTTCTCCCCTGTCCTTCCAGCTCTCTTTTATAATATGCCTCCTGTTTGAGGTTGCGTAAATGAGGACATTTGAAGGCCTGCCTTCTATTCCGCCCTCGATAACAGACTTCAAGTACTTGTAATCTGTCTCGAATTCCTCAAAGGAAAGGTCGTCCAATAATATTATGAAATGGAGTCCCCTTTCCTTAATCTCCTCCAACACCAGATGGAAGCAATCTATGTTATGCCTTGTAATTTCTATTATTCTCAGCCCGCTGCCCTTATACCTGTTCAGCAGTGCCTTTATAGAAGAGGATTTTCCCGTACCTCTGTCTCCATATAGGAGCACATTGTTTGCCGGAGCACCGTTCAGGAAGGCTTCCGTATTCCTTGTCAGTGCCTGCCTTTGAATCTCGATGCCTATCAGGTCTTCGAAGTCTACGCTTTCCAAGCCGGAGATACCGTTAAGTCCTGTCCCCTTTTCAAATCTGAAGGCGCTGTACCTTGCAAATTTGCCGCAGCCCTGTTCCTTATAGAAGGCTGCAAATCTGTTAACAACTTCGGCAATCTCAATATCTTGTGAGAAAGTCCCGTTGAGCTCTTCTATCTCTTTATACGATAACTCTGTCTCTTTTGTAGCGTTACTGAAGTTTTTTACGCTGAGACAAATATCCTGATTTATATCAATAAGTTCATATATATTAAAATTATATAACTGCCTGATTATTTGAAAGTCATGCAGTGCTATGTTGTAAAGGCTGCCCCTCTCCTTTATAGCTCCTCTTTCACAGGCCAGTGAAAAAGGGTTTTCATCCATAATTACTGCATCCAGTATGTAGCTCCGCCAGATATCCCCTGTCAAATTCCTCTTCTCTGCTTCAACCAGCAGTTCACGGAGTAATTCGTATCCGCTGCAGTTGTCACTCTTATCCTCTCCGTCCTTTGAACTTTCCTCCAAAAGAGGAAGCAAAAGCTTGACAATTTTGTCCCTCAACAAGCCCCTGTACAATATGATCTTCTCTAGTTTCCTGTGTAAATCCATGCTCGTGTTTTTCATTAGCCCCATCTCCCTAAAGTTTAAATAATATTTAATATCTGTGGATAACTTGTTGACTATACCCAATAATCTGTTGATAAACCTGTGTACAATGTGACTAAATTTATTAAAACCCCGCATTTTTAGATATTTATCCACATATATAATAATTTTTACAAGTTATCCACAGGTTATTTTATCCATTTATCAATTTAAAGTGAAAGCTCGAATTCCTGCCCTCTTTTCTCTATTTCCATAACTCTTGTACCGGAGTTCTTTACTTCCTCCTTGAACTTCACAGTTGTCTTATAGCTGTTTCCGAAATGCATCGGGAAAAGGATTTCGGGCTTCAACTTATCTATAAAGTACTTTGCCCCCATGCAGTAGTTATGCTCCAATCTCGGGTCCACCGGAAAGAAGGCAATATCTACTTTTTCTCCTTCCAGCCTGCTTATCTCGTCCTTAAACCAGCTTTCCGCCTTTTTTATCTCCGCCTCGGTGTCATCCCACCAGTACCACCAGTTCAGGTCGCCGGCATGGAAAATATTGATTCCGCCAACTTCCACCAAATATGAAACACCTATATCCGTAGAACCAAAGCTCTTTACAGTTACAGGCCCTACTTCCGCCTTCTCATAGGGTGCTATGGTGTGAACTCCATGATAATGGCCCTTCACCTCTATATCACTGCTCAGTACATATTCTATATCCGGCCTCTTTGACTGCCAATTCAAAATTACAGGATTGAAGTGGTCCATGTGGCTGTGGGAGGAAAATACCACTATCTTCTTATCCTCCGGC
>JAUZPH010000475.1 GCA_030706065.1 Bacillota bacterium
GTTACTGTCATACCTCTTACACCAAGGTCGTTTAAAACCTGTTTCAAGTCCTCTAATTTTTCCGGTCTGAAAATAATCTCCAACTTTTTCATACCTATTCTCCTTTCTTTTTATAATAATATAATAATTTATCCGGTGTTATATTTTCACAATATCAATCCAAATATATTTTTATTACCATATCGTTATTGCAAACGTAGACATACTTACATCATTTGCCTTAATTTACAATATCCCTCCAAGATAATTATGAATTTATAACCTATACATGGATAATCCCAGAAAAAAATAGACGAGTACCCGTCTTGTTTCAGGGCACCCGTCATTTTAAAAATCTATAATAGGTTTTATCGGTGATCCAATAAACTTTTGCTCAGACTTAATGTTGAATTATTAATATAATATCAACAAAAACATGATCAACATAGCAACATAAAAGAAGGATGTTCCCGTTTCATTAACTGCTAATGGAACACCTGCAGGAGTCTATTGGAAGTATAACTCCATCAATTTCTCAAGCTGGCTGTTAAGACTTGATTTTTCAGAATATAGTTCGTTAATCTTCTCGTATTCATCAAAGAGAGTTTCTATTTCTCTATCAATTGTTTTCAATCTGTGTTCCAGTTCACTAATCTGCTTCTCAAGATCTTTTACTTTTTTGGAATCATTACTTTTCAATATATTTGTTTGTGTCTTTTTATATTGAACTGACTTTTCTACCATATCAGCTTTCAGCTTCTCCGCTGCCATGTTCCTTTCCTGCAGCTTCTTTTCCTTGAAATACTCATAATTTCCTGCATAGGCTATAAGCCTGCCTTCCGAGAGTTCTATAACCCGGTCTGCAATATTATTTATAAAGTATCTGTCATGAGAAACGAATATGATTGTACCTTGAAAATCCTTGAGAAATTCCTCCAGTTCCTCTCTGGAATCAATATCAAGATGATTAGTAGGCTCATCCAGAATCAACAAATTTAACTCTTTATACATGAGTTTTGCAAGCATGAGCCTGCTTCTCTCACCACCGGATAAGCTTCCCGTTCTCTTGAATACATCCTCACCAAAGAACATATACTTTGCGAGGTATTCCCTGGCTTTTCCTTCCGTTATAACTATATCCTCACGGAAACAATCAAGTATGGTATTCTGATCATTGCTGAAATGGATATTTTGCGGAAGATACCCCAATTGGATCGAGCTTCCCAATAAAGCAGTGCCGGAATCGGAACTTTCAATTCCAAGCAGAATTCTGATAAGAGTGCTCTTACCGCAGCCATTTGTCCCTATCAATGCAACTCTCTCTCTATTCCGTATCAGAAGCTCTGCATTCTTAATGAGCACCTTATCTCCGAAACTCTTATACAGTTCTTTGATAATGACTACTTCATTACCCGAACGACCTCCAAGGCTGGCACTTATTTTAATGCTATCCCTTTCAACTACCGGCTTATCTACACGTTCCATCTTATCAAGCCTTATCTGCATACTGGCAGCTCTTCTGAAAAACTTATTATTGTCTGCACGTATTGCCCAATCTCTTAACTGTGCTATCGACTTCTCAATAGCTTTTACTTTTTTCTGCTGTTCAATATACTTCTCCATCTGAAGCTGGAGTTGTCTCTCCTTTTCATTTTGATAGGCAGTATAATTACCATCGTAAGTCTTCGATACCATATCCTCAATTTCGATAATTTTCGAAACTACATTATCAAGAAAATATCTGTCGTGTGATACTATGAGGGCTATTCCTTTGTACAGTCTTAAATATTCCTCCAGCCATTCCATGGCTTCAAGATCCAGATGGTTTGACGGCTCATCCAACAGTAAAATATCCGGATTCTGGAGCAGTATCTTTCCAAGGATGACTGTTGTCTTCTCTCCTCCGCTCAGCTCACTAAACAATCTTTCCTTAAAGTTTTCGCTAATTTTCAAACCTGCACATACTTTACTCAGTTTCTCATCCTTGTCGTATCCTCCGAGGCTTTCATATAACATCTGAACCTGGGAATATCTATCAAGCTTCTTCTCAAGCTCACTATCTTGCAATGAGGATAACTGCATCTCCAGTTCCCGCATTTCTTCGTATATTTCATCCACTCTTTTAAAGGCTGAGTTCAGGACATCTATTACCCTTTCCCCATCATCATAGTTCGGCATCTGTTCCAGATACCCAAGAGTATGGCCTCTTTTAACAGCGAGCATACCCTGCTCATATCCCTCTATACCCATTATTACCTTGAGAAGAGTACTTTTTCCGCAGCCGTTGCTGCCGACAATTCCAACCTTTTCGCCATTTTGAACCTCAAAGGCGATATCTCTAAGTACCATATTCGCACCATAATATTTTTGCAGACCCTTTACAGCTAATTCAATCATAAATTTTCCCTCCTAAATGACTTGATTTTATTTTAAGCAGTAAAACATACATAAATGGAATAAATATTCCGCCTGCTATTCCAAAGGATGCAGAAAAACCGATTTTTTCCGCCTGCAACCCAAACATAGGAAATATCCCTATCATAAACAGGCTGAAACAAAGACTGCTGGTGGATAAAAGCGTTGCTCTGTTTTCTGAAGGTATTCTGCAATTTATATAATCACTCATTATTGGAAATGATAAACCATCAGTAACAGACACAAGTATAAAAAATATAACGGATAAACTTCTAATAAATGCAAGGCCAAATAAAGCACTCACATTCAATACTGAAATCAATATCAATGTCTTCATAATCTTCAACCTCTTCTCAAGCCTGTGAGCCAGCTTTGAACTAAAAGCAGACAGAAGGCTGCTACCAGCAAAAATAAATGCTATTGCTGTCTTTGAATATCTCATATTATCAAAATACTTCTGACTGTAGAAATATACCGTTGTTCCGAGACTCGAAGACAGAGCAGAAAACAGGATCAGATATAGTACTATTTTACTGCCTTTCAGCACAAGTACACTTGTCTTTATCTGATGAAGCAGGACGCCTTCCTTATACTCTTCTCTTCTTACCGACGGTTCCGTGTAATACATTGCTGTAATAAAAGCTATTACCTGAATAACCGCACCAAGGATATAAGCATATATAAACCGGATGTCTGCCAAAATGCCCCCCAGTAATACTGCCAATCCCTGGGCAATGGACATAAAAAATGCAAGGTTTCCCCATATTCTTTTGTACTTGTCTTCTTGTCCTGTCTCCTTTAAACTATCATATACCAGAGCCTCTCCCGCTCCTGATTCCAAATTATACGAAGCAGCAGAAATCACAAAGGCTGCTGCGAACTGCCAGAAATCGCCGGCTTTGATCATCATTAGTACAGATATAACACTCAGTAGTCTGCCAGCCAGCACACTCAGTTTCTTCCCATAAATATCTGCAATGGCTCCGGTGGGAATTTCAAATAGCAGTCCGGTTATATGAAATATGGATTCCAATAATCCTATCTCAACAAGAGAAATTCCCTTATAGGAAAGATACAATACCCATATGGCTGTCGTTATATTGAACTGCATCATAAAACTATAA
>JAUZPH010000476.1 GCA_030706065.1 Bacillota bacterium
AGAATTTGATTGCGAGTAAGAGCAATATTGCTATTCTTAACGAGATACAGCAATAGTTCATATTCCTTGGGTGAAAGCAGAACTTCTTCATCAAATACCTTTACTTCGTGTGAAAGCTCATCTATTGTTAATCCGTCAAAATCCAATAAAGATGTATTGGTGAGGCTATTGGATTCCATCCTTTTTAGCAATACCTTTATCTTTGCAATCAACACCTTGGGGCTGAAGGGCTTGGTGACATAATCATCTGCACCAAGTTCATAGCCCAAGAGCTTATCATCCTCTTCAGACTTTGCAGTCAGAATAATTATTGGAATATTAGAGGATTTTCTGATGGCCTTGCATACTTCCCAGCCGTCTAGAAAAGGCATCATTATATCAAGAACTACAAGATTAATCTTTTCCTTTCTAAATATCTCAATAGCCTCAATACCATTTGACGCCTCCAAATAATGAAAGCCTTCCTTCCTAAGATAATCTCCAAGAAGAATTCTCATTCTCTTTTCATCCTCAACAATCAGAACACTTTTATCCAATATAATCACTCCATTACAGAATTTTAAAAGCAATTATTAGGGGAAATTTCTATAAACTGTTCACTTATACTGCTTTATAATGTAAAATTATCACATAATAATATTTATTGCAATAATCTGTCCTCTACAATAGTGCAATTTTTGATATCTACATGCTCCAGGAAGATAGAAGCAACAAGTTCCTGAGGACTGCTGGAGGGTATTGCTGTTTTGATAGATTTTGGCTGTGCTGATAAGAAAGGGGATAAATTTTATGACAGCATATAAATATATGATAGAGACATTAAATTATCAGGAGGTGGTCGTTTTTGAAAAAAATTTATGCAGATAATTCCTCGACAAGCTTTCCAAAGCCCAATGTTGTAGGAAGTGCCTTGCTTCAATATATTAATAACATTGGAACAAACGTAGCACGGGGTAATTATGAACAGTCCTATTCAGCAGGACGCATAGTATTTGAAACCAGGGAGCTGCTCTGCGAAATCTTTAATTTCGATGAGCCATTAAATGTAGTTTTTACATCAAATATAACAGAGAGCTTAAATATCATAATAAAGGGAGCCTTGAAAGCTGGAGATCACGTAATAACAACTTCCATGGAACATAATTCCGTCATAAGGCCTTTACATACAATGACCAGGCTGGGGGTGGAGCTTACCAGTGTTAGATGCAACAAAGAAGGCCTATTGGATATTGATTTGTTTAGTCAAGGTTTAATGTCTAGTACAAGGCTTGTTATAGTAAACCATGTATCTAATGTGTGCGGAACTATTCAACAGATTGAAAAGATAGGACATTTATGTAAGAGCAGGGGAATAGACTTTATCATTGACTCAGCTCAGAGTGCAGGAATCCTACCCATAGACTTTTTTAAATTGGGTCTAAGTGCGTTGCCTTTTACAGGCCATAAAGGCTTAATGGGCCCGCAGGGCGTAGGAGGTTTAATTTTAAGCAGTAGCTTCGCCTCAAAACTTCAGGCCTTTAAAGAAGGTGGAACCGGAAGTTTTTCCGAACAGGAATATCAACCGGAAGTTCTTCCAGACAAGTTTGAAAGCGGCACTTTAAACATACCTGGAATCTTCGGTTTAAACGCCGCGCTGAAGTATATAAGGGAAATAGGTACTGAGACTATAGCTGGACATGAAAAGCATCTAGGCAACCTTTTTCTTAATAACGTTTTGAATATAGACGGTATAAAGCTTCATGGAATGAAGAGTTCGGAGAACAGGACATCCGTGTTCTCTCTGACCTTCGATAAGATGGAAACCGCTGAAGTTGCTTACTTACTTGACAGTCGGTATGGTATAATGACAAGGTCCGGTATTCATTGTTCTCCTCTGGCCCATAAAACCCTGGGGACCTTTCCGGAGGGAACCGTGAGGTTTAGCTTTGGATATTTTAACACTGAAGAGGAAATTGATTATATCTGCAGGGCTATAAATGAAATTTCCAAGCTATAAAGCTAGATAAGAAGATAACTAGTTATCTTCTTATCTTCTCGTCATTATGGGATAATATGATAAGAATTACAAACAAATGTAAGTTTTGTTTGTAGATGTAACTATGTTAAACTGTCCATTTGATCCTGTCTGTGCGCCTGCTTTTCTTTTGTTCTTTCCAAAGTCTTTTCATCCATTACATCCTTGTAATCCTTCAGATAGTTGCCGGTATACTCCAAATTCCTTTCCAGATTTTTAACCTCATCCTGATTTTCATGCTTGCCATAGGCAATGATATCTTTCAGATTTTCTATTTCTTCTTTTCTTGCTTCCTGAATTTCCTTAGCATGTGCAAGGTTTTCAGGGTCTGATATATCACTATGCTCCTCAAGATGCCTTTCGGTTCTTGTATAATGATCCACGATATTTACCAATTGATCTATTCTTGCAGCATTCTCTTCTTTTCTTTCCCATTCGTCCTTGGATTTATTATTGTCAGACATAAATACACCTCCTTAATATATCATTATTATTTTGTTTCTTTGGGGATTATAAATGCATAGAAAATTTATCTAAAAAACTTCAACTATGGTATAATTAAAAGAGGTGATTTTATGTGTGGAAGGTATTTTTTCGATCTTGAAATCGATGAGGTAGTTGAAAGCTTTAGTATTGATGAGAGTATGATAGCAGATGTAGAGAAGGGTGAAAAGCATCCCGGTACTGAAATTCCGGTTATACTGGTGAAAGATGGAAGAAGATATTTAAAGACCTTGTATTGGGGTATAAAGATCAATGGTAAAAGTGTTATAAATGCAAGATTTGAGACAGCGGATGAAAAGCCAATTTTTAAAGATCTCATAGCTTATTCACGCTGCATCATACCTGCCAGTTCCTTTTATGAATGGAAGGCCACCGGAAAGACAAAAGACAAAATGGAGATTTTCAGAAGTGATAGGAGCAAGATAGCACTTGGAGGTATCTATGGCAAGTTTAAGGATGAGTCAGGGAAAGAACGTATATCAGTAATCATTCTTACAGTACCGGCGTCCGGTTCCATGAGTCATATTCACCACAGGATGCCATTGATTGTTCCAAAGGATTTATGGGACGAATGGTTGGACGCATCTGTATTAAGTAGTGATGAGACATCAATAATCCAAAGGGTTCATAATCTTGCCCTGGATTTCAAAATTTCCAGCAACATACAACAAATCAGTTTTTTATAGAAATGGAGGAGAGACACTCTCCTCCTACTTTAATTCATTCATCATTTGGTTGGTTTTATTCTTAAGCTGCTGAACTTCGTTATCCGGGGCATCTTGAATCTGGTACCAGCCCTTTTGCCTCATTGTATCAAATATTTTGTACTGTATATCCTGAACACTCTTAAAATTATTAACTAAAGTGTTCCTAAGGTTGTTGCAGGATGTTTCAGTAATGCCAACAGAATAGGATGAACAAACCTGCTTTTCAGTAGCTAAAAGGTCATGTAGAATATCTTTATCACTTAAGTTCGGCATATTATTTCCTCCATTC
>JAUZPH010000477.1 GCA_030706065.1 Bacillota bacterium
AGATATATCGGTCTTTGTTCTTTCACCTATCTTCATACTTTCTATCCTGAGACTGTAATCCCTTATCCTTCTCCTGATCAAAGAGGTATTTGTCCTCATATTTTCGTTGAAGGCATCCTTTGAAGCCCGCACTTCATCTTCGACGGTAGGTGTGGAAACACTCCTCTGGGCCCACCCTCTCGTGGAAAGTATCACGGCCATACTCTCACCTTCAAGGAACAGGGCTGTATCTCCTGATAAAACAGCATCCAATATCTCATTCCAGTTATTCGATGTTTTCAGAGATGGTACAAGTACCCCCTGCTTTGTCAGAAAATTTATCTTATCAGAGACTTGCCCATCTTTGCTATCTTCAATACCTTCATCACTATTCTTACCCTTTTGACCATTGTCACTGCTTTCCTTATCTTCTTCACCGTTTTCTTTATTTCCATCAGATTTACTGCTCCCGCTATTTCCAGTGTCTTCGGACCCTGCCGAACCTCCCTGTCCTTCTCCGCTGCATTGAGCCTCACTGACTTCGTTGCTACCACCACTGCCTTTCTTGTTACTGCTCTTTCCGCTATCCGTGTTCTTTTCATCTTGACCATCCTTCTGACCATTATTACTTTCATTACTCTGCCTGTTTTTATTGCCGCTGCCTGCATCTTCCTGTTTCTTTCCGCCGCTTTGATTGTCTTCTTTATATACTCCCCTGTATTTGACCAATGCTTCAAGAATGGTATTATCAATCTCATTGCTGTTGACCATACCGTCAACACAAAGGAAAAAACTTTCACTGTTATTAAGAGCCGGTATCATGAATTCTCTGAGAATTATATCCGGGCTTTCTCCGAGTACATATTTTATATATTTTTTATTTTCGCTTAGATTACTGCTGATGTTCTTCATAAGGTCTACCTCGTGAAACTTAAGCTTTATCAAAGAAATTTTCCCCTTAAATCTTCATAAATATTCCTTGGTGATTCGGCATTAAAGATTGGTGTAAACTATATCTTTTCCTTAAAATTATAAAAAGATGCCCTAACCGCCAGGTTAAAGCATCTTCAAATGACTTATACGAAAGGCAATATGATCTTCCCATCTAGCCGACAAGCATCCAGCAGTACTTCTGTCTGTACTCAGTAGGTGAGCAGCCCAGATATCTTTTGAATATCCTCCCAAAGTGGCTCATATCATTAAAGCCCACCCTCTCCATCACTTCGTAAACAGAGATGGTTGTATCCCGCAAAATCATTGCTGCTACATTTATTCTGATCTTTGACAGATAATTCATTATGGTTGATCCTGTGGCTTTACTGAACTTTTCCATCAGAGACGTTCTATTTATATGAAATATATTAATCATGTCATTTATAGTTATCTTACTGGGATAATTGCTGAAGAGATAGAATATTATATCGTTGATTATTTCATCTCCTGCCTCTGAATAGTCAACTGCCAGCTTCTGTGTCCTCAAGTCTATCTCAAAGGTCCTTCTTATCAGATATAAGGTCTCAAGGAGATAGGACCGGGATCTGCAGGGCCAGGAATTATCCCTCTGTTCCTCTATTTCCTCTAAGATCCTGTTATATAAATAGTTTACCCTCCTCAAGGTATTGGGCCCTATTGGAGCGTATCCTGTATACATATCCCTGTTCAGGAAGCTATCCAATATATATAGGTCCTGAGATGCGCTTATGGAAAATTCCCCCTCAATATAACCTCTTATATTTTCAAAATTCATTATGCTGTTTATTATACCTGGGTGAAAATATATGGTGAAGACTTTCAGGTTGCTGTTCTTCTCCAGTATTATCCTTTCCTTCTCATTGATGCATAATATTGCAGGCGCTATAAGCGGAAACTTTTTATCATTGAGCTCCAGTATTCCCGAACCGTCCTGGATAACCATTATCCTGAACCTTTCCCCATATCCCCTGCTCCCGTCAAAGCTTTCTTCTTCCAAAAGCTTCATCGGCATGATATATTTTGGATAAAATCTGATTCCCTTCGTACTCAACTCCATTTTATCACCATCCCTTATAGGGATGTATATTCTACATTTACCATAAAATTCCTTCAACCTTTGTATTTTAATACAGAAACAGTATTAGTGGCGCCGGTTAAGCTGATATATTTTCCATCAGGGCTTATTGCTACTCCAAAGGCAGCTTCCGATTCGGGAATCTCTTCTTTCACCCAGGTACTTCCGCCATCCTCGGTTCTGAACACAGCCTTCTTGCCATTATTGTTAATAACCGCAGCAATACCATTCTTATCATCATTGAATTTAACAGCTGCATACTGCATTGTTCCAGTCTTTATATTGACTTTTTCACCTGCCGGCAATATTGTTTTGCTTGTCCATGTCTTTCCTCCATCCTTGGTTATTGATAATTTGCCTTCGGCGTTCAGTACATAACCGGTACCGCTTGGGGACAAATACACAGTAGCTACTGCCCCAAAGTCAGAAGGGAGCGTTATTTCATTATAGGTCTTTCCTCCGTCCTCAGTAGCTGCGAGCTTGTAACTGTCAGCCACCCAGCCCTTTTTTTCGTCTACAAAGGAGACATAATAGTTTTTCTCAAGGAACTTCCCGCCATCAGACCAGTTCTTACCTCCGTCGGTACTTAGCCTTATTTGTCCGGCATTACCGCAGGCCGCCACTATCTTGTCACTTGCAATGGATACGCCGTATCTGCACATGGATTCATTGTTTGCTCTGGGCCAGGTCTTTCCTCCGTCCTCGGTATAGTGAATTTCTCCCCCGTATCCAACAGTGATTCCCTTTTTGTCATCTATGAATTCGCCAATATTCACCTTGCCGTCAATTTTTGATTTATTCACAATCAACTCCCATTTTAAGCCTTGACCTTTGTTGTCCTTGCCGGTTTCTGTTTCCTTTTTTGCAGAGCATCCGCTCAGTAATAAAGCCGCCCCCAATAAAAACATTGAGGTCCTTGCAAGCACCTTTTTCTTTTTCATAATTGTCCCCTCCTTAAATTCTTCATAATATTAAAATCATTTACTTCTTTATAATAAAAATTTAACAAAAAATTCAAAATATTATAATAGCCAATAGTTAGCTTTGTTATGCTAAAAGTACGTAAATGTATATTATCTGTACTCAAGGTTTATAGAACCAACATTTAGTTAAAGTAATCCCTTTTTCGCACGAATATACAAATATACACTAAATTTCGACAAAGTTATACGATCCCTGTGACAGAAGTGATTATATTATTTGTCTCAATTTTGAAAGGTCACGCAGCATAGTTTTTAACACAGAGGAGCAGTTAAATATGAGATCATCGTTCAGAGTAAAACTTTTATGCCTGTTTATTGCAATTATTCTTTTAACAATGATTCCTATTGGGGTAATAATATATGATTCCGTATATAATTCAATGAAGAAAGATGCAAGTACCGCCTCGGAAAAAGATATGAAGCACTTAGATACTGAAATTCTTAATATTATTGAACAAAAGAAAGAGGACACTAAATTTCTTTCCACCAAT
>JAUZPH010000478.1 GCA_030706065.1 Bacillota bacterium
AGAAGAAGAGGACGACAGCATCCTCTATGGATATTCCATAGGAACTGCTGCTACAAGGGCTGAGACTATCAATAAGCTGAAAAGCGCAGGGTATATTTATACCAAGGGAAAATCCCTGCTGATAACGGACGTCGGAATAAGACTTGTTGAAAATTTTCCGATTAAGGAGATAATGGATACGGATTATACCGGAAGGCTGGAGAAGAAGCTCTTTGACATGGAGAAGGGCGCCTACAGCAAGGACAGTTTTTTGAAGGAAATATTCGACTTTACCAAAAACGGAACCGATAAAATTAAAAAGAGCAGGGGGATAATTGTAAACGACAAAAGGCCTGTGAAGGCAGATAAGGAAGCCTCCACTTAAAGAAAAAGCAGCACTTTTAGCAGTGCTGCTTTAGTTCATCTATGGCATTTTGAATTATTTCATGGCTGACTTCGCTCAGGTAGGATTCTTTGAAGCCTAGTGCCTTTTTCAGCATTTCAAGGGCCTGTGAAGTCTCGCCTTTTTCCTTTAAAACAAGTGCATAATGGTAATAGGGTTCGGGTATGGATGGCTCCTTCACGATTAAATCCTTATACAAATCATAGGCCTTTGCATAGTCATTTAAATGATAATATGTTTCACCAAGGTTATCTATCACGACTTGACTTGACTTATCGTACGCATAGGCTTCCTGGTTTATCTCCAGTGCTTTTTCATAATCTCCATTGAGGATCAGAAGATAACCGTAGCTTTCATACATAGTCAGGCATTTGAACTCCTTATATACGGCTTCCAAAAGTTCCAATGCCTTATCAAGTTTATTCTTCTTCCAGTAAACAAGAGAAAGATTGAGCTTTGCCTGATTTCTGTCGGCAATGCTTAGCTTATCCAATTTCAATGAGTTGAGTATTGTTTCAGCCTTATCAGGGTTCCTGTTTTTCAGCAGAAGATAGCCATATACACTGATGGACCGGGCAGATGAGTCCGGAACCTTTGCAGATTTTTCATAATATTGAAAAGCACGCTCTATATCGCCGGAGTTGTACAGCCTGTTGCCCTGAAAAAAGTAATAAACATACCTCTTGCTGAAAGCGGCAACCAACACAAGCAGAGCCACAAGGGCAATGCCCCATATGGTACCATAGCTAAAAGCTATTATTAGAACTATCAAAGCAGGGATATACTTTAAAAAGAATGGTAGACTTTTCATATGTTCCTCCAAATCAACTTTTATCCATATAGTAACATGTAAATATTATTTTATCAATATCTGTATTTCAATCTTTTTTCCAGAATGGATACCAGGGCATACATCACATATGCAAGTATGGAAAGGATAATAATACTCATCATAACCATATCGAGCTGGGATATCTGGCCGCCGTATACAATGAGGAACCCCAGTCCATCCCGGGCTACCAGGAATTCTCCCATGATGACACCTACCCAGGACAAGCCAACGTTTATCTTTAAGGCAGATATCAAATTCGGTATAGATGCAGGTATGATAAGATGGTTAAGAATTTGTACCTTGCTGGCACCAAAGGTTTTCAGCAGCTTTACCTTATCTTCATCAACCTCGTTAAAGCCCGATAACACGCTTATTATCGTGACAACAATTGAGATGAGGAGAGCTATTATGACAATGGCTTTCAGGCCGTTTCCTGCCCAGAATATGATAATAGGAGCCAGGGCAACCTTTGGAAGGGCATTCAATACTACAAGATACGGTTCTGCAACCTTTGAAGCAAAGTCGGACCACCACAGAAGCACTGCAATGAAAGTGCCCAGGATTGTTCCAAGTACGAAGCCCAGTACAGTTTCGTAGCAGGTTACTCCGATATGTTTAAACAAAGTCCCCTCATTGTAGATGATGATCAGGCTCTTTACCATTCTTGAAGGAGTACTTGTCAAAAACGGGTCGATCACTTTCAGGTCTCCCAGTACTTCCCAAAGTACAAAAATCATTATTAAAATTGAAATTCTTGTAAAAACTACTTTTCTATGGGTGCTTTTTATCTTTTTAATATAGTTTTTGTGTTCATTGCTTTCAATCATCATTTAAGTCCAGCTCCTCCCATATACTGTTGAAATATAATCGGAATTCAGGTGCCTCCCTTCGTTTTAAAGGAGAATTGTGCTCCGGGCCGAAGTTTACCTCCAATATCTTCTTAATGTTTGCCGGCCTTTTTGAAAGCACGATAATCCGGTTGCTTGTGGAAATGGCTTCCGAGATATCGTGGGTAACCATTATAGCAGTCTTGCCTTCATTTTTAATAATCTTGTATATTTCATCGCTTACTTTCAACCTGGTTTGAAAGTCCAGGGCAGAGAAGGGTTCGTCTAAAAGCAGAACTTCAGGATCAAGGGATAATGTCCGGATAAGTGCTGTTCTCTGTCTCATGCCTCCTGATAATTCGGAAGGCATGTGTGACCTGAAATCCCAGAGGTTGTACTTTTTTATCAATGAATCTATCTTAAGCTTGTTCTCCTCGTTTAATTTATGTTGGATTTTTAGACCCAGGGATATATTTTCCATAACATTCAGCCATTCAAACAGATGGTCTCTCTGAAACATATAGCCTAGCTTCGGAGAGTATCCTGTTATTTTCTCTCTATCTACCATGACAGAACCCTGGGACGGTTTCAAGAGTCCTGCGATTATATTGAGGAGAGTTGACTTTCCACAGCCGGAAGGACCGACAATACTCAGGAATTCTCCGGTTTCCACACTCAGATTTATATTCGAAAGGGCTGAAGTTTCTCCAGTAAGTGTATGATAATTCATATAAACCCCTTTTAATTCCACTTTGCTCATGCCATCATCTCCTTGTTAAAACCTTCATATTGCAAATTTTTTGTGACAAAAGTTTATAGTTCAGTATATGAAAAGAAGTCCGGGTTTGTCATAGATAGAATCCAAAAAGTCTATTACATTCTGCTAGGGATGTAAAATTTCAACAAATTAACTTTTAAGTTTCGAAGAAATTTTACATCCGGCAAAAATCCGTGATGATTGGATATTTTCCTCAGCACAATGTGAGACTTTTAATGGGTTCTATATAATTAAGATCTTTTAAATAAAAAAATAAACAGGGTGTTAGTGTCCTAACACTCTGTTTGATATTTAAACAGATGAATCAATATACAAATTCATTATTCGGGAAAAATCATAGAAATCCGATAATTCCCGGAGGAGTTTTTCAATTCTGTAATCATAGATATTTGGTTACTTTGAAGCCTGAGTAAGTGCTCTTTGAGCAGCAAGCTTCCAGTTATTAACTATATTGACCATGCTTCCATCAGGATTGGCGACAGTTACATTATGAGTCTGGTATTGAATCATATTGCTGGCTAAAGCATTACGAAGCTGATAATAACCATTCAGAGTTCCGCCGGTAATTGCTCCAGTTACATTATTAATGCCGGTAGTACCAGCCATTCCCGTTCCACCGCTGGGAGCACCTGTCACACCAGCACCTCCAACGCTTCCG
>JAUZPH010000479.1 GCA_030706065.1 Bacillota bacterium
CCTGTTTTTTAAATTTCATATGTATCTCCACCTTTAAATATTCTATTAATTCACCATTGATACCGCTCAACATCCCTAATTTCTCATACTTTGTATTTCATGTCCTAATTCTTACATCCTATTATACCTCATTTTACCAGAAACCAGTAGAGTATTTCCAGATCCAGCCACCTCGTTAAGAGAATCCATCCCCAATTTTTCGTATTTCGGTCATTGATTATTGTAACTTGGTTTAAGTGATATTGATAAATTAAAGGGGCTGCTGCGTAAATACATCTGCAGACGCCCCTTACTTTTATTAAAAATCAGGATTAAATAAGTATAATTGATTTAAAATAGAACATGAAACCACTTTTATTGTACATTCATCAGTATATCCTCCATCGACTGTTGTTACAGTAACCTTAAAGGTACCAGTCTTCAGGCCTTTTACAATAGCTGTTTTCCCACATGCCTGCAGGCTTCCCAGCTCCGGATCACTGATACTCCAAATCAAATCTTTAACTGACGCATTTCCCGGATTAATGTTTGCTGTGAGTATAACCAAACCGTTTTTAAGCGTTACGACTGACTTTCTGTTCAATGTTACGGACCTTACAGGAACTTTCACAACTGCAGCGTATGCAGATGCAGAATAATTTCCATCCACTGTAGTTGCACTTATAACCGTCGAACCTGTTGACTTTCCTGTAACCACACCATTTTCATCCACTGAGGCTACAGCTTCATTGCTGCTCTTCCAGGTAACCTTCTTATTTGTTGCATTTGAAGGAGTTATTATTGCAGCCAAGGCAGCAGTTTCACCAGTTTTAATTGTGAGGTATGACTTATCCAGGCTCATTCCGGTAACTTCAACTTCCTGTACAACCGGTGTAGCACTGATCTTCCAGTTATTGCTGCAGATCGGAGAAATCACTTTATTATCCTGTACATATTTAAACATCATATTTCTGACCTGGCCATCATCTCCCAGGGTCTTTGCCGAATCATAATAAGTAGCTGCTGCTGTTGCAGTGCTTCCCGGTGTAAGGCCTGCCGCCACCATAAATCCACCGCCGCCGTTATATCTGTAATTGTTTATGGCAACCTTGAACAAATCCGAATCCTTTACAAGCCTTCCGTTAAACTTGAGATTCTTTATTCTGTTTCCTGAAACCACCAGTCCTGAAGAATCTGTTGTACAAGCTGGTTCTGTCAAGTCTATATCATAAGTCGCTCCATATAACTGGTCAAGGTTGTAGTCAGGAATGTTGAGTTTTGGGTCCTTGACAATCGGATCTCCAGCGCTTGTTGTCTGGCTGTAGTATCTCACAGACCATTCGAGCCAGTTCTTCAGCTGCTTGCCGGTCATATTTACTCCGTACAGGAAATTTTCATACACATATACACCCATGATGTCCTGTCTTCTTATATCTCCCTGCGGTATTCTTGCTGAAGCACTTAATGGAGCAGCAATTGAAAGCTGTGAACCTGCCGCACCCATCTGAACCTTGTTTATAAGTTCCATTATTGCCGTCGGGCCGGTTGTCTGCCCTGTCCCTGTGAATTCACCAGCAGACTGGCCTATAACTGTATTAGTATAGGCTAATGTTGCATCCTGGTATGGCTGAGCAAGTGCAAGTATAGCCGGATCTGCAGTCAATGTATTATCCTTTGAAGTATCTACATTATAAGCGTTGAGTCCGACAAAATTTCCTGAGCCATCAACACTTATATCTATCTGACTGAATATTCCATCACCATTCTTCGGTTCTACTACAGGCACAGCCCTTCCATCCGGATTTGTATAGGAGTATGTCTTGCCTGTATGTGCATGTCCAGCCAGAATTGCATCAATTCCAGATACATTCTGTGCTATCAAATCAGCCTGATTTTCCGGAATGGTATCACTGGCACTGCTTGTTCCACTGTGTGCCGATACTATAACCACATCGCATTTTTCCTGATTTTTTAAAACGTCCACCCATTTCTGTGCTTCAGTTACCAGATCATTAAACTGCAGGCCTGCATAGTGTGCCGGATCCTCCCAGTTTGGCACCGTCTTTGTTGTAAGTCCAAGTATACCTACTTTTAAAGTCCTGCCATTCACAGTAAAGGACTTGGTGAAGTAAGGTTTTACAAAGCTGCTTTTATCCGCCGTGTTGTATATGTTGCCTGATAATACATTAATACCTTCTTTACCGGCATCAGCTATAACCCTGTTTAATGTTGCAAGCCCATAGTTGAATTCATGGTTTCCGAGGGTCCAGGTATCATAGTGCATGGCTCCCATTACCTTCATCATTGGATATTCCGCAGTTTGATCTATCATGTTGTAGTAATAAACAAGAGGAGTCCCCTGGATAGTATCTCCATTGTCTATTAACATTGTGTTTGGATTTAAACCCCGCAGCTTGTTCATATAGGTTGATATCCTCGCAAGTCCAATATTTGAGGCTGCTCCCGTATTATAATCCAATGGATATATTGATCCGTGCAGGTCAGAGGTTCCTACTACGGAGATGGCTTTTGCAAGGTTCACTCTATTTATTGTCGAACCTTGAAGTGAAGGATCGCTTTCTATGTGAAATCTCAAATCATTTATGAAGGCATCTCTGACCAGGATATGTGAATCAAATTCCGGATGTCCTGTAGTGAGCGGCTTGAAGGCTGCAAAATTATCTCCCCCAGTCGCAACAAAGTCCGGTGCAGCAACAGTTATAATTTCAGTATCGGAAATTGCATTTCCATTTTCCCAGGTTATACTTGCTATTCTGTTTCCCGATGGAGCCGACAAATTGTAAAAGAATTTTATTCCTGAAACTTGAATTCCTTTTCCGCCATCCATAACTGCCTGTTCAAGGATAGCCTTTAAATCCGCTTTCTTCATTGGCAACTTGTAAATTGTGTTGTCAAAAGGCATGAACTGCCACATTGTCCCTACATTTATATCTCCAACTGGTATATCAATTCTAAGGCCTCCGTTGTTCTGCAGCCCTACCTGGGCATTAACGGCATTTCTTGTAACATCGGCTGCCCAATTTCCAATGAATGAAGAACCAAAAGTTCCAGATGGGTCACCAGGATTTGTAAACTGAGTTCTTGTAAGGGGCGCTGCACTGTTATGGCCGATAATTTCCCCGGTAATAGGCAGAAGAGCATTATTTGCCGTATCGACTATTGCTTTAACTTCATTGTCTACAATTGGAGTGGTCGTCTTATATCCGCTGGAATTATCCAATGCCACATAGTCTGCAGCACCGGGAGCGGGGAAGCTTACCTTCATGTCTGCACTTACAGTCATTTTGGCATCTATATAACCCTTACCGTTTGACTTGGCTATATAAACCGGTATACCGTTGGTGGAAGTTACATGCAGTTCAGTGTGAGAATGGCCGCCAAATACAGCGTTGACGTTTGACAATTTGTTTGTTATGTCCATGATTGGGCCGGCAGCGGAATTATCTGCAGTACTTCCCTCATGGATTACTGCG
>JAUZPH010000048.1 GCA_030706065.1 Bacillota bacterium
AAGGAGAACCATTGAAGGCCGTGGGAACTCATGCCTTTTAACTGTATTGCTGTTCCCTTTTCATTACAAAGCTTGCCTCCGGCTACTTTGAGTTGCCCATTTTTTTCAACGGCTGTTACGCTTTTCTGAGGAGGATTTGAAATTGTCTGAGGCGTTTTTGAATCGCCATTCCGTCCTTTCAATGTGTAAATACATAAAAATGATGCCAGTAGAAGCAGACAGACTACTATCAGTATTTTCTTTGCCCCCAGCTTTTTTAAAAAAGATGCTATTTTCATTTGTACACCCTCCCTTACTTTTGCAGCGCAGAAATCCATCCAGAACGACATTTCAGAATACTCAATACTTTTAAGGCATATCTTGCAGTTCCAGACTTATGTAACCGTGCTCATATGTATATTTTATACTAACCTACTTTAAAATTCCACATCTTTCTCATTCAGCTTTGTAAATAATATCTATTGTTCCCCTAAGACTTTTTTCCAAGACAAAATTAAAAACAGGATAGGGAAATCTCTTACCCAATCCTGTAATATTAAATACTCTTAATTCCTTCAATTTAAAGGTTTCTTACTTTTTAGGTGCCAAAACCATGAACATGTTCTTGCCCTCCAATTGGGCAGACTTCTCAATTACTCCAAAACCGTCGAGTTTCAACAGGAAGGACTCAAAGACCTTGTTTCCGTTGCTGGTATAATTATTCTGCCTCCCTTTGAATCTGATGGACACTTTCACTTTATCGCCATCGGATAAGAACCTTATAGCATTGTTGGCCTTAATAGTTATATCATGATCTTCAATAGTAGCACTAAGCCGTACTTCCTTTATATCTACGACCTTTTGGTTTTTCCTTGCCTCTTTCTGCTTTTTGGCCTGCTCATACAAGAATTTGTTGTAGTCCATTATTCTGCAAACAGGCGGAACAGCGTTAGGCGAGATCATTACCAGATCCAGTTCTTTTTCCCTTGCCATCTCCAGTGCTTCCCTGGTACTCATTATCCTGCTTTCTTCACCGGCAGCCAGTCTAATTTCCTTTTCTCTGATATTTTCGTTTATACTTACCCCTTTATTAATATTTAACACCTCCAGATTTTACTATAACTTAAGTACATTATAGCATCTTTAATGATATCATTTTCAGACAATTATTGCAAGAAGCAGTTTCATTTTCTCTTTTCCCGATATATATTCCATACAGCAAACCTGCAGTTAAAACTAAAAACCACCTTTATCACTGCGGCTTTATCTTTACATTATTAACCACGGAAATGTACGGCAAAGTCGGACATCTACTTGGAAAATAATAAAGATTAAAGTCCTACAGCGGTAAAGGTGGTATAACATCATCAGCTAATGTATTGTAAATACAAATATAACTGTGGTGTTTATAGCTTTACAACATTGCTGGCTTGCAAGCCTCTTGGGCCTTTTTCAACATCAAATTGAACCTGCTGACCTTCATCCAAGCTCTTTCTTCCGGCTCCGCCCTGAATAGCAGAGTAATGAACAAAGACATCGTCTTCCCCTGGAACTTCGATAAATCCAAAGCCCTTTTCAGAATTAAACCATTTTACTGTTCCTGTTTTCATTTATTAACCTCCATAGGATAAAACCTGTTCCTGCTGGCAGAATTTTTACCAACAAAGTTTTATCTGCATCATATATTATACCACTAATTATCAAAAATTTTCACAAATTCAAAAATAAATTTATATAGAACCCAAAAAGTCTAATACATTCTGCTCTCGCAAAAATCCGTGAAGATTGGATATTTTGCTCGGCATAATGTAAGACTTTTAATGGATTCTATATATAGATGTGTGAGTTTATGTTTGAATTTATCACCTCCGAAAAATCGTTGAAGATTCGATATTTTCTACGGTGAATTTGTTAATGTTTAAACTCACACATCTTTAGTTAATGCCTTGCCTTCTCGGAAACCTCGATATTGACTTTTCTCCCTCCAATCTTCTTGCCTTTACAGTACTTTAATACCGCGCCTGCTGCCCGTTCCGTTACGTTGATAAAGGAGAATTTCTCCAGTATGTCAATATCTCCTACATCTTCTCTGTTCACCTCTGCATTTTCATTCAGGAATTGGAGCAGTGCTTTAGGGTTAAGCCTATCCATACGTCCAACATTTATGAAGAGCCTTGTATAACCGCCTTCACCTCCAAGAGCGTTCTCTGTATAGTCAAAGCTTACTTCCTTGCTGTACACCATATTCATCAAGGCTGCCGACACTTCTATCAAATTGAACTCCTCATCAAGCTCCGTCACCAGAGGTATAAATTTTTTATACTCTTCACTTTCCAGAGTTTCCTTTACTCTGGAAAGCATGCTTTTATACTTCGATGTAAATATTTCATCAACAGTAGGTAATTCCCTTCTTTTAATTCTGCTCTTTGTTACCTTTTCAATATGCTTCAGGGTGCTGTATTCCCTTCCGGTGACAAGGGTATATGCAATTCCTTCCCTATTTGCCCTCCCTGTCCTTCCTATCCTATGAACATAGGATTCCACATCCTGAGGAAGGTCGTAGTTTATGACATGGGATACATTTTCTACATCTATACCTCTTGCAGCAACATCGGTGGCAATAAGGAATTCCAGGTTTCCTTCCTTGAACTTCTTCAAGGTATTGATTCTGGCATTCTGATTCATGTCTCCATGCATGCCGTCAGCACTGTATCCGCGGCTCTGAAGCCCTTCCACCAGTTCATCCACGCCCCTTTTGGTCTTACAGAATATGATGGCGGAGGAGGGTTCATCCACATCCAGAATTCTGCAAAGGGATTCAAACCTATCCTTGTTTTTAACTTCATAGTAATACTGTTCAACAGTGGACACAGTCATGGTATTCTTCAAAATCGCTATATGCTTCGTGTCAGGCTTCATATACCTCTTGGACAGCCTCTTTATCTCATCCGGCATGGTGGCAGAGAAAAGCATGGTCTGCCGTTCCTTGCTGCAGCTGTTTATTATCTCCTCGATGTCGTCAATAAACCCCATATTGAGCATCTCATCCGCCTCATCCAGAACAAGAAATTCTATCTCGCCAAGGTCAATAACCTTTCTCGCCATGAGATCAAGAACTCTTCCAGGCGTTCCAACAATGATATCTATACCTTTTCGCAGCGCAGAAATCTGCCTTTCAATAGGCTGGCCTCCATATACCGGAAGAAGCCTTACACTTGAGAACTTTGCAATACGGTTTAATTCATCATTAACCTGGATTGCCAGTTCCCTTGTGGGAGTAAGAATTATGCTGTTAATCTTTCCGTCAGCCCTCTTTATCCTGCTTAAAATCGGAGCACCGAAGGCCAGGGTTTTACCGGTTCCCGTCTGCGCCTGGCCTATGGCATCGTAGCCCTCCAAAAGCACAGGAATGACCTCCGCCTGAATCCTGGAAGGTTCCTCAAAGCCCATATTCTCTATTGCCTTAAGTACATTTTCATTTAGTCCCAATTCGTCAAACCGCTTGCTATCCATATGTATTCCCTCTTTCAAAGATTTTTTTCCTACTGCCTATAGTATTTGTAGTTTAAGAATTTTAATTATATATTTTTAAAAGAAATATCCTGCAGCAGCCGCTGCGGGATAAAAAATCATTATAAATTATATTTTTTGCAGACATATTCGTCCATGGCCTGAGCCACTATCTTTGATACCCTCACTGCCTCAACTACAGTTTTGGCACCTGTTACAACATCACCTGAAGCAAAAACGCCCTCGCGGGTGGTCAGTCCAAACTCATCCGTTGCTACTAATCCCCGCTCTGTAACATTTATTCCGTTGGTGGTGGAGACGATATTTGTCCTTGGCCCCTGTCCGGAGGCTACTATTATAGAATCCGCCGGAAACAGTTCCTCCGAATTCTCTATAGGAGTTACTCGGTCCCTCTGACCCTCTTCCTTAATTACTTCTGTCTTTACACAGATTATACCCTCATCTGTTATTTCCACCGGAGACTTGTAGTGTTCAAACTTGACACCGTCAATCTTCGCATACTCAACCTCAACCTTATCCGCCTGAATATCTTCCGGGCCTCTTCTGGCCATTATATATGCTTCCTTGGCTTTGTGCCTCAGGGCTGTTCTGGCTACGTCCATGGCAACATTTCCTGCTCCAATTACACATACCCTCCTACCCAGATCATAGACCTCGGGATTCTTCAGATAATCAATGGCATAATGGACATTTCCAAGGGATTCTCCCTTTATGCCCAGGGATTTTGATTTCCATACTCCCGTTCCGATAAATATAGCCTTGTAGCCATCCCTGAACAGGTCATCGATAGTTATATCCTGACCAATCAGTGTATTGGGCCTGATTTTTACTCCCATACTGATCAGTTTATCCTTAAGCTTTTCAAGGATATCCTTGTCCAGCCTGAAGCTCGGAATACCGTATCTCAAAACTCCGCCAATCTTGTCATGGGCTTCAAAAATGGTTATATCATAACCACGGGAAGCGAGGATTATGGCAATGGTTATTCCCGCCGGGCCGGAGCCTATTATTGCCGCCTTCTTATTCCTGTCCACCTCAGCACCGGAAGAAATAAAGTTCAGGTAGTAATCGGATATATAGTTCTCTATGGAACCAATCTGAACAGGATTTCCCTTTCTTCCGAGCACGCAGTGGCCCTGACATTGTTTTTCATGAGGACATACCAGTGAGCATACTACGGAAAGCGGATTATTGTTAAACAGCTTCTCACCGGCATCAATTATATTTCCATCCAATAACAGCTTAATCACTTCATTTACCGGAGTACTTACCGGACATCCTTCCTTGCATAAGGGCCTTTTGCACTGAAGGCATCTTTTTGCCTCTTCTGCTATAAATTGCGCCACTTTCTTTCCTCCTTTTCTTTTGTTCCAACCAAACTAATTATAATATTACAGCATTATATACCTCAATTCTGTAACCTTGGATACACTTCTACTTTTATCTAGGTTATTATATCAAAAAAACAGCATCAGTCAAATAAACTGATGCTATTATCCACAACTTTCTATTTTTTGTAGACCACGCCTCCGGTAGCCTGATGGGTCGCAGTTACCGTTACTTCGCATATCTGAACATGTTCCGGTACAGAGGCTGCATATATTACAATATCCGCTATATCCTCTGCAGTGAGCGGCTTAATGCCCTTATACACGTTATCAGCCTTGTCTTTATCCCCATGGAACCGGATGACACTGAAATTGGTTTCTACCATGCCGGGCTGGATATTAGTGACCCTGATGGGGGTATCGACAATATCCATCCTGAGTCCGTCACTGATGAACTTCACCGCTGCCTTGGTGGCGCAGTACACCGCTCCTCCGGGGTATGCAGCAACACCTGCCAGAGAACCCATATTTATAACGTGGCCTCTCTGATTTTTCATCATAGTCGGTACAACCCTTCTTGTCAGGTACAAAAGTCCTTTGATATTTGTATCAATCACTATATCAAAATCCTCAGGGTCGCTTTCCTGCACCTTGTCAAGTCCAAGTGCAAGTCCTGCATTGTTTACCAATATATCAATGTTTTTTAATTCCTCAGGGATAGAATTAAAAACATTATCAATAGCCTTTTTATCTCTTACATCCAACTCATATGTATAAACTCTTGCATTATAATCCTTTTCCAGTTGTGCTTTTAAAGCCTCAAGCTTTGCCATATTTCTCGCACTGAGCAGGAGAACCGCACCCTCTGCAGCAAACCTTCTGGCTGAAGCCTCTCCGATTCCGCTGCTGGCACCGCTAATAAAAACCACTTTATCCTTTAACATTGCATACACCTCTTTCTGTTCGTCACTAAAGATGTGTGAATTTAAACATTAGCAAATTCACTTAGAAAATACCGAAGCTTCAACGGTCTTTTCCAAGTGATAAATTCAGTTATAAATTCACACATCTATTAAGTAAATTAGCATTTCGTTTTTTAGAAATATAAAGTTTTTTTATTTTAAGCGGTAGGAAACAAAGGCCAGCTTACTGCTGTCTGGAGACCAGGAATTCACATTTATTGTACCCTGTCCGCCAAAGAGCTTCACCAGTGTCTTGTATTCCCCTCCCTCGGAGGACATCAAGCGTATTTCAACATTTTTGTTTGCCGGGTGGGCACCGGGTTCCACATCACCCTTCCTGTAGGTTATATAGGCAACCAGCCTGCCGTCCGGCGAAATATGAGCAAACCAGCTGTTGGATTCATCAAAGGTCATCTGCTGAGGATTAGCTCCGTCCTTCTCCATACGCCATATCTGCATCAGGCCGCTGCGGGTGGAATTGAACCATATATATTTGCCATCGGGACTGTATTCCGGGCCATCGTCAAGGCCCGGTGTATCCGTCAGCTGAGCCTCGTTTCCTCCAATAGTGGGAATAGTATAGATATCGTACTGGCCGTTCCTTTCTGCGCAATAGGATAGAGTTTTCCCATCCGGCGACCATCCATGCAGATAACTTGGTGACATTGGTGTGATTAGAACAGGCTCTCCCCCCTCAATGGGCAAAACATATATTCTGGACTCACCATCCTCCATCGTATGGTGGCTCACAGCTAAGGATTTTCCATCCGGTGAGAGAACATGGTCATTGTTGCAATCCACGGCGACTCCTGAATAAATTTCCTTTATTTCCCTTGTTGTAAGATTAAAGGTATAGATGCGGCCGTTATTGTTATAGACCAGATATCTTCCATCTTTCGTCCAGTTAGGCGCCTCGATTAAATCTTCGAACTCCGCCACCACGGTACGCTTTCCGGAGTTAACATCCACGGTTTCCAAAATACTTGTGACATTTCGGCTTTCACGCTTTCGCGGCTCTGTAAGTACTTTCATAATATGCATCCCTTTCTTTTTAGGCCTTCATCATCATTTTATTCCTCATGAATGTATTTTTCAACAATCACGGATTTATTTTCGGCAGATAACACTTTTTGTTAGAAAGAATATTGTACTGGATTCCTGTATCACCCTGAATATAAAGAAAAGGCTTGCAAACTCTGTGATAAAGTTAGTTTGCAGGCCTTTTCATATAACTATTCCCGTCCTTTATCTGTTTCTGTTCAAAGGACCTTCTTGAACTCCTTCGGACTGACCCCTACATTCTTTTTGAACTTTTCATAAAAATAATTCATACTGCTGTATCCTACTTTTTCGGAAACTTCATATATCTTCATGGATTTTTGAGACAGCAGTATTTTTGCATTTTCTATCCTTACCTTGTCCAAATAATTATTAAAATTGTCTCCGGTATAACTTTTGAATATCTTGCCAAGATAGGCACTGTTATAGTTGAATATTTCCCCCAATCCCTCCAGCCTGAGAGATTTGTAATAGTTTTTATCAATATAGTTCAAAATTCGTTTTATCACACTGTCTGCAGAATCATTACAAGCTTTATCGGAGATACTGCAGAACACTTCATTCAAGTAGTTCATTAAGGCATATAGGTTGGCCTTTTCATAGATGTTTTGAAGAATGGCATCGCAGGATGGCACTTCATCCTTTATCCCGCTGTAGTTTGCAGTAATCTTTTCCTTTAGTTCCACACATATATTGATAGCTATTCCTTTTATCTTGTCCATGGAATAACCGCTTCGAACAAAATAAAGTATCAGGCCATTGAGTACTTCTGTTACCTTCTCCTTGTCATTTACTTCAATAAAGGTAAACAATTCTTCAGTATAGTCTGAAATTTCCATACTCCCGGGTTCATGGGTATCCAAACCCAACTTACTTGTTACCGCATCCCAGGATACAACCTTTATCTCATCCTGAAAGAATCCCAGTTCCAGCAGCTTTACTGCGTCTCTATATGACTGCGGTATATTATCAGCCTCATCAACAAGCCTTCCTAAGGCAATAGACACTTCCATGTTTATAGACTTACCAATTCTTTTATATAACCTTTCAAGTATTTTCGAAGATTGCTGAGGGCTGGTGTTTTTAATTAATAACGCAGCGTTTTTGTCTATGCCCACAACATCTACATTATCCGATGTATTTAACAATTCAGAGATACCGGATAATATCTCCTCTCCAACACCGCTGCTTTCCAGGAATGACCTGCCGTGAATCAGAGCCACCTGAAAGTTCCTGCAAGATTTGAAGAGGCCGTTCAATCTATCCTCTGACTCAAAGTCATCCGGCTTTTCAATGCCCAAAATAATATTGCTCAGAGTGATACTTTTCAAAAATCTATCGCTGCTTTCCACCTTTTTTTTCAATTGGTTTTCCTTTAATATCTCCTGTCGGGCATTCTTTACCGCTTCCGTCAGTTCCTCCTCATCAATAGGTTTAAGAATATATGAACGAACACCCAGCCTGAGGGAGTTTCTGGCATACTCAAAATCTGAAAAACCGGTGAGAACGATAAACTTTCCTTTAAACCCCTTTTCGCATGCGTATTTCATAACATCAATTCCATACATACCCGGCATCCTGATGTCAATCAAAACAAGATCGGGGTTTAAAGCAGCTATTTTTTCCAGGGCATCCTGGCCGTCAACCCCCTCGCCACAAATGCTAAAGCCATATTCCTCCCAGGGTATAAACTCCCTCAAACCTTCTCTGGCTTTGGGTTCATCATCAACGATTAATACCTTTAACATTAGCAGATACCCCCTTGCATTCCTTACTTGCACGTAAAGATTATCAATCTTTACGCCCCTTGCATTCCTTACTTGCACGTAAAGATTATCAATCTTTACGCTCCCATCATATCGGTTAGTATATATATTATGTATATTATATATTTTTATCTTGAAACCGTATACTCACACTTTTTAACATCATTTCCACCAATAATTATAGATTTATGTATTGACTGCTCTAATTTCTATATAAATTATCTATAATTTATATAATTTATTATGGTACGGGTATATAGTATTGTAAAGTTATATAAAACTGTTGCAGGTTTAATCTTATAGCAAAGGAAGTGCAGTATGGCTTTAAAAAATCTATCATATATACCATTTGGCGGTGATTACAATCCCGATCAATGGCCGGAAGAAATCTGGAAGGAGGATATGCGGCTTTTCAAGCTGGCTGGGATAAATATTGTAACCCTGCCGGTATTCAGCTGGGCCAGGCTTCAGCCGGCGGAGGACTCGTATGACTTTGACTGGCTGGATAAAATCTTTGATTTACTATTGAAGAACAATATAAACGTATGCCTGGCTACTTCAACTGCAGCCCAGCCTGCATGGATGTCCCTAAAATATCCTGAAGTACTACCTGTTGATTTCGAAGGAAGAAAACGTAAACATGGAGGCAGGGTTAATTTCTGCCCAAACAGCAAAAAATACCGCGAACTGTCTGTTAGGTTGGCAGGAAAAATAGCTGAAAGGTATAAAAACAGCACTAACTTAGTTGCCTGGCATATCGGTAATGAGTACGGCAATTATTGTTATTGCGACAATTGTGCCAAAGAGTTCAGACTGTGGCTGAAGGAAAGATACGGCACCATTGAAGAACTGAATAAAAGGTGGAACATGAATTTTTGGGGACATACTGTATATGACTGGGATGAAATAGTGGTTCCCTCCGGATTGAATGAAATGTGGAAGGAACCGGTGCGGGACGGTTCCTGTTTTCAGGGTATTTCCCTGGATTACAACCGATTTATGTCCGACTCCATTTTAGCCTGTTATCTTGGAGAATATAAGGCAATAAAAGAAATAACTCCGGATATCCCCATAACAACAAATTTAATGGGCACCTTCAAGCCGCTGGATTATTTCAAATGGGCAGAACATATGGACATTGTGTCCTGGGATAACTACCCTGCTCTTACAGATGCACCGGCAATTACTGCATTAAGGCATGATCTTATGAGAAGCCTAAAAGGAGGGCAGCCCTTTATGTTGATGGAGCAGACTCCAAGCCAGCAAAACTGGCAGTATTACAACAGTGTCAAGCGTCCCGGAGTCATGAGGCTGCAAAGTTATCAGGCTGTGGCACATGGAGCGGATACCGTTATGTTCTTTCAGCTCAGGCAGTCCGTCGGGGCCTGTGAAAAGTATCATGCAGCAGTTATATCCCATGCAGGCCATGAAAATACACGGGTATTCAAAGAATGTACACATCTTGGAAAAGAGCTGATGAGTATAGGAGATAGACTTTTTGATTCGAAATTGAAGTCAAAGATAGGCATCATATTTGACTGGGACAATTGGTGGGCCTTGGAGTTCTCCAGTGGGCCAAGTGTAGAACTCAAATACCTGAAGCAGATAGAAAAGTATTATAGTGCCTTCCATGCAATGAATATTCCTGTGGATTTTGTAAGACCGGAGGGAGACTTTTCGGCATATGACATAATAATTGCACCGGTACTTTACATGTTAAAACCGGGCGCCGCTGAAAATTTCGAAAGCTTTGTGGAGAAAGGCGGCAGCTTTGTTACTACCTTCTTTAGCGGTTATGTAGATGGAAATGACAGAGTTCAGCTTGGCGGATATCCTGCACAGCTTAGAAAGCTTCTTGGACTATGGGTAGAAGAAATTGATGCTCTTTTCCCTAACATGAGTAACAGCATTGTCATGAAGGCTCATCAGGAGCATTTCCGGAAGGAATATAACTGCGGAATGCTCTGCGATATTATAAATACAGAAGGAGCGGAAGTTCTGGCGGTTTACGGCAGTGACTTTTATGAAGGCAGGCCGGTACTGACCGTCAACAAATTTGGTACAGGCCGTGCCTACTATATTGCCTCCGATGGAGAAGAAGCATTTATTAAAGACTTTGCAAAGTACCTCTGTGAAGAAAAAGGAATAAACTCCTCCTTTGATGCTGAGGCAAATGTAGAGATAACACAGAGGTTTAAGGATGGCAGGGAATTTACCTTTATATTAAACCACAATGACCATGAAGCCACCGTAAGCCTTGGAAGTGGTAACTATCTCGATATCCTGAGAAGTTCGGAGGCTGAAGGCAATCTGGTTTTAAAGGCCAAGGATATAGCTGTACTTGAGAAAATTTGATATACAGTCCATAAGCTGTTATAAGTAATTGTCAACAATTTACCTGCATGTCTATAAATCAGTGAGTGCTTCACGATGTATATTTATGCTTCACTCTTTTTCAAGCATACCCCACCTCTGCGCCTATAGTACATGCTGTTTGGCGCGGTCAATATATATACAAAAGTAGCCGGTGCATAATGTATTCCCATTCATTATGCACCGGCTCCTCTGTTTAAACTTCAGTATATTTAAAATAATGAAAATCAGCAGGAATACTGTTTTTTCTGCCGTTTCCCGTTGCATAAAGTCCAAAATACACTCCGGTAAAGCCTCCTGCAACTTCTGAAGATAAGTATTTCGTCTCACCATCGGCTATTTCTTTTGGTATATTCCCGTTAACAGCATATTTGAAATGATACGAACCTGTTTCTGCGCTGATTTCCAGCGTGATGGAACCAGCATTTATGGCTTCCTCTGCGACTATGACCGACAGCTTTCCGATGGTTCTTCTTACGATTACCTTCCTGCCAGGGCCGTCTCCAGTAACTGCAATTTCATAATGGTGTTTCTCGTCCATTATGACGGTAAGGCCTGCTTCTTCATCTTTCTTCTCAGGCTTAAAATCCAATAAAGTTTCCACGCTGCAGTTAAAATGCTGCTGGCGCTTTCCAACAAAGGCAGGCGAATCCACATCATTGAGGCTTACTTCTGAACCATACAGCCTCAAACAACCTTTCTTCTCTGTCAGTGAATACAGACTTTCATTCGGATTTCTGACATAGTTCCATCGGTAATCTAAAGTGGCATCATCAAAATTATCTTCAAAAACCTCCATCTGAATCTGTTCCGAGGTTATTTTATCAGTTTCCACTGTCAGCTGAACGGTACCATTACCATTTACTATTGGCCAACCTTCTTTATTCCATTCAAGGGGGGCTAAGAAAGTTTCTCTTCCCAAGTGATGATAGTCTCCGTTGGCAGTTCTGAATGCCAGAAACACCATCCACCAGTTTCCATTACCATCTTCAACTATATCCGCATGACCAGTTCCCTGTATTGTAGAAAATCCACTATTCCTGTGAGTAAGTATCGGATTACCTGGACAGGATTCAAATGGGCCCCAGGGACTCCTGCTGCGAGCGTGAGTCACCATATGGCCATATTCCGTGCCACCCTCGGCAATCATTAAATAGTAGTAATTGCTAATTTTGTACAAGTGAGGCGCCTCAGGATGCCTTCCGCCATTGCCACCCCATATGTACTTTACTTCCGTCAATCTCTTTCCGGTCTTTATATCTATTTCCGATAAACATATTCCCGGTGTTGGTGTTCCATATTGAGTTGTGCTGGTAAAATAAACCCTGCCGTCTTCATCAAAAAGCAGTGACGGGTCTATTCCACCCTGATCTACCCATAGTGGCTCGGACCATTTTCCTGAAGGATTATCGGTATATACATAGAAGTTTCCACCGGATGAGACATTTGTTGTGACCATATAAAACAACCCATCATGGTAACGTATGGTTGGAGCGTATATCCCTGCCGATCTCCATGTTTTACCCAGCGGCAGCTGCGAAGCTGTGGTAAGGCAGTGGCCAATCTGTTTCCAATTCACCAGGTCAGTACTATGGAATATTGGTACTCCGGGAAAGTAGCAAAAGGAACTTGTTACAAGATAGTAATCCTCTCCTGCTCTGCAGATACTTGGGTCCGGATAGAATCCGGGAATAATCGGATTTTTATATTTCATACTTATGCCTCCTCCATTAGTATAGTTTTACTGCAAAACTTTTACAGCCTATAAATTACTTCAAACCTGTTGAACGTCTAAAAGTTTATATTTCTATCAAGTGCAAATTTCCCCCTGAGCCTTATATCCTCTGAGGAACTTCCCACAAGGGCTTCGAACTCTCCTTCTTCTGCCCGCCAGTTTCCTTCCTTCACATTATAGAAGGAAAGTGCTTTTCTGTTTATGCTGAATTCTACTGTTTTACTTTCTCCCGCTTCCAGGCACAGCTTGTTAAATCCCTTAAGCTCTATTTCCGGCCTATCCACAGAAGCCTGCATATCCCTTATATATAGCTGAACCACTTCGGCACCGCCTCTTGTCCCAGTATTTGTAACCCTCAAAGAGAGTTTTATTTCTATATCATACTCTTTTACTGCTGCAGAAAGCTTGAGGTCATTGTATTCAAATTTTGTGTAGGAAAGCCCATGGCCAAAGCAGAACAGAG
>JAUZPH010000480.1 GCA_030706065.1 Bacillota bacterium
ATATAATCCGCTGCCTCCTTGACCTGCGGAAAAGCGTTATCCATAGCCACACCCAGGCCTGCATACCTTATCATGTCAATATCATTGCCTGCATCTCCAATGGCAATAACTTCTTCACGTTTTATACCGAGCCTTTCACAGAGGAAGGCTATACCGTTTCCCTTGTTGATTTGAGGATTGAGAAATTCCAGAAATATCGGCGCGCTTCTCATTACTGAGTATTTTGAAAAGATCTCCGGAGGAAGTCCTTCATAGGCTCTGTCCAATTTCTCAGGCTCATCCACCATCATGACTTTTATAATCTTATCTTCCGGACTTACTCTGTCGGCTAAGTTTACCTCACTTATTTCTATTCCATTGATCTGCGCTTCCACGTTAGTATATTTATTCAGCCTCGGAGTGATGAGGTTGCTTTTGCCGTCAAAGGCATGGAAGTGAACCCCGAACCTATGGCTCAATTCATATATATAATGGAGGTCGGCACCGGAAATAAAATGTTCAAAGAGTACTTTGCCGTTTTTTGCCGTCTGTACGGCGGAACCGTTAAAGGTTACCGCATATTCGTCATCGCTGTCGAGTCCTAAATAATTGAGATATTTTAGAATGCCCTTTACCGGCCTTCCTGTGGCAAGGACGATCTTTACTCCCGTTTCTTTGGCACCCTTTATTGCTTTCAGTGTTCTATCGGAAATGGACTTGTCCTTTCTAAGAAGAGTTCCGTCCATATCAAGTGCAACAAGTTTATACATTCTAATTTCCTCCTATGTGCATGGGGCATTAATGCCTTTACGGGTATTGTATATTTATTTTGAACCTGCTATAATTTATAAGGTTTATGTTTATTATATAGATGCGGAAATTTATATTTTAATTTATCGCCTGCGAAAAATCGGTGAAGATTCGATATTTTCTCAGTCGAAAACTTAAGGTTTAAATTTCCGCATCTGTAGAAGTACGATACTTCAGGTATTGTACCACATTGGGATTATATCAGATACTATGAATTATTTAAAGCAAATAGTTTGATTAAAGATGTGTAACTTTAAATATTGAGAAAATCACTTTAGTGATAGATTTAAAAAGAGGGGACACATCTATATAGAAAGAGGAGAATGGCTTTGATAGATATGATTAGAGAAATAGAAAGAAGGCGAACCTTCGCCATTATATCTCATCCTGACGCAGGTAAGACAACTCTCACGGAAAAGCTTCTTTTATACGGAGGTGCCATAAGGCTTGCGGGATCTGTTAAGGCTAGAAAGGCCTCAAGACATGCAGTTTCGGACTGGATGGAGATTGAAAAGCAGAGGGGAATATCCGTTACTTCATCCGTTATGCAGTTTAACTACGACGGGTACTGTATAAATATTTTGGATACTCCGGGACATCAGGATTTCAGTGAAGACACCTACAGAACACTTATGGCTGCGGATAGTGCCGTGATGGTAATAGATGCTGCCAAAGGAGTAGAGGAACAGACAAAAAAATTGTTTCATGTTTGCAGCCTAAGAGGAATACCGGTTTTTACATTTATAAATAAAATGGATAGAGAGAGCAAGGATCCCTTTGAACTCATGGAAGACATCGAAAATGTACTGGGTATCAAGTCCTATCCGATGAACTGGCCTATAGGCTCCGGGGCTGATTTCAAGGGAGTCTATGAGAGACATGAGAATTCCATACAGGTATTTAATGGAGGAAATCACGGACAGACAGAGGTAGAAGCAGTGGAAGGCCAGGTAGACGATGAAATATTTAAAGATCTCCTTGGAGGGGCGCTGCACAACAAGCTTATGGAAGATATAGAACTGCTGGATATAGCCGGAGATGAATTTGATATAGAGAAGGTCAGAGCAGGAGACTTGACTCCTGTTTTCTTTGGAAGTGCCCTTACAAACTTTGGTGTTGAACCTTTTTTGAAGCATTTCCTTAAGATGACCCAGCCTCCGCTTCCAAGAAACTCAGATCAAGGTGAAGTTGAGGTCTTTGATGACAATTTCTCAGCCTTTGTGTTTAAGATTCAGGCTAATATGAATCCGGCGCACAGGGATAGAATTGCATTTATGAGGATATGTTCCGGAAAGTTTATAAAGGGTATGGAAGTTAATCATGTTCAGGCAGGAAGCAAGATAAGGCTCACCCAGCCTCAGCAGTTTATGGCGCAGGAGAGGGAAATTGTAGAGGAAGCCTATGCAGGGGATATAATCGGTGTGTTTGACCCGGGCATATTCAGTATTGGAGATACTCTCTGCCAAAGCAGCAACAAGTTCAAATTTGAAGGGATTCCAACCTTTGCACCGGAGCACTTCGCAAGGATAAGGCCGGTAGATACCATGAAGAGAAAACAGTTCGTCAAAGGTATAACCCAGATAGCTCAAGAGGGAGCAATACAGGTATTTAAAGAGCTCTATGTAGGGATGGAGGAGGTTATTGCCGGTGTTGTAGGAGTACTTCAGTTTGAAGTGCTGGAATACAGGCTGAAGAATGAATATGGGGTTGATATTAAAATTGACAGACTTCTCTTCCGTTATATACGCTGGATTGAAAATGACAGTATAGATACTGAGTCCCTCAATCTCACCAGTGATACCAAGAGAGTAAAGGATATGAAAGACAGAAACCTACTTATATTCCAGAATGAATGGGGAATAAGCTGGGCACTGGATCACAACAAAGGATTAATTCTTTCCGATATTGGAAAAGATAACGAATAGATAATGATGTGTGAGTTTAAACCTTAACAAATTCACCTGAGAAAATATCGAATCTCCAACGCTTTTTGAGACCCTCATAAGTTTTTAGTTGAAGTTGTTTCTCTAATAAAAACCTGCAGGCAATACTGTAACCTGCAGGTTTTTTGATTTTTATTATGATGTTATGTGCTGTCACTTTGCCTTATTTCGCCCGAAGATAACATCAATTATGAAAATTATAGCTGCTACCACCAGAAGTACGTTTATCAAGGAACCGCCAATTCTGAACAGCAGGCCCAATATCCAGAAAAATACTACAAAGCCGCCTAACCATCTCAAAAAACTCATATATTTCCCTCCTTACATTTTTTAATAGAGAGTTACACTAATTAACTTTGTTTATTAATATTATCTGCTATTGAGGGAAAATTATTTATAATCTACAAGGAGGATGTGAGAAATATAGTCATTCTTTTTCGCGGGACGCTAGTGATAGGCCACGAACGACGTAACAATTGATAATTGTTACGGACCTCAGAGGAATATCTAGAGGGTAGCGAAACTTATTGAGTGACTTTTCTCACAACCTCCTATACATCTTTGGTTTTAACAATATAGAACAATAAGAAATTGTACCGATACATTTGCTATAATCTCAGAGGTTTATATAATAAGAAATATGAATTCGAATTACATACAAAAAATCATATTTAAATCGCTGTACAGAGATCCATGAATAAACTTTATAATTAAGGGGGCTTAATAATGCAATATAA
>JAUZPH010000481.1 GCA_030706065.1 Bacillota bacterium
AGTTGCTTTATAACGGTTCATATGCAGAATGCCTCCATATAAAAGAAAAATTTTATATATATTTTATATTATACCTCATTTATAAATTATGAATAACCTCCAGGCTTATTTATCCCGGGTAACATGAAAAAAACCCGGCAAAGAGCCGGGTTTTCAACTATCTTACTATGCTTACAGTATTTTCTTTTCTCTAGGCAGGGGAAGGAACCTCTCCCGAAGCATATACGAAGGCGCCGGAACAGCAAATGGTATATCCCTCCGGTATCCCCAAGACAGGCATTAGCTTAACCATTTAGCTGAGATTGTACATTGTATATTTACAGGTACCAATATTATTATGTTTTATTAATTAATAATATATGTTATATTACAAAATAGGTATGTCAAATCAGCCAATTGGCGACTTACAGTTCAATCACAGATATCTTTACAGAATGATACAAGTAACAAAAGCTAATAATTCTCCGGTCAAATAAGAGCATTTTTACGTATAGGTATATAGAGAGTATCACCATATACAAGAATGTTTATTTTTAAATAAGACCGTATTTAAACAGGAGGAATCGCAGACAGATGAAAAAGAAAAACAAGTCCCAGAAAAGAAAGAAAAAAATTGGTAAATATATATTAAGAGCTATGCTTTTCATCTTACTTTTGGGTTTGGCAGCATGTGGGTATTTCTTTTTTTCCCACAGGAATGACCTTGCTGCGGCAAACAAGGAAGTACAGGATAAACTTGCCGGAATCAGCGGCGATACTTTTAAAAGAGTTTCGCCAACAGTCATATATGATAAAAATGATAAGGAAATATCTCGTCTGGCAGCACGAGATTATGTTTATAGCGAATATAAGGATATCCCTGATTTTTTGAAATATGCTTTTATAGCTACTGAAGACAAGGATTTCTTTAATCATAATGGTGTAAGTATAAAAGGATTGGCAAGAGCAGCTTATTCCTTTGTTAAAAACAAGGGTAAAATAACCCAGGGCGGAAGTACTATAACCCAGCAGCTTGTAAAAAACGTACTGCTGACGCAGGACAGAACCTGGGAGAGGAAGTATACAGAGATTGAGATATCTCTCCAATTGGAAAAGAGGTTTAAAAAGGAGCAGATACTGGAGTATTACATTAACAATATAAACTACAGTAATGGTGCCTACAGTGCCGCAAGTGCGGCCAAGCTATATTTTAACAAGCCTCTGAATCAGTTAAGTATTGCAGAAATGGTTTTTATTGCTGCCATACCCAACAACCCTACTTACTACAACCCGTTGAAGAACTTCGACCACGTTATAGACAGGCAGCATCTCATGCTTTTGAATATGAAGGAACAGAATTACATTACCGAGGCTCAGTACAATGAAGCGGTAAACCAAAAGATTACCCTTGATTATCAACCCGTCAAAACATCGCCGGACAACTATATGACAACATATGCATTAGATTGTTCCGTGCGGGCAATGATGCAGTTTGACGGCTTTGAGTTCAAGTATAAATTCTCCTCCGATGAAGAAAGAAAAGAGTATGAGACTGCCTATAATGAAGCCTATGAGGACTATGACAAGAAGATCAGGACCGGAGGCTATAATATTTATACGAGCTTTGATATTGATAAGCAGAATACTCTTCAGGCAAGTTTGGATAATGGTTTGAAGAATTTTAAGGATACTGACAAAAAGACGGGGCTTTATAAGGTTCAGGGAGCCGCAGTCTGCATTGACAACAAGACCGGTGAAGTTGTCGCCGCGGTGGGAGGCAGGACCCAGAAGGATGTCACCAATTACTTCAACAGGGCATTTCTTGCTGTAAGGCAGCCGGGGTCTTCAATAAAACCGCTATTAGTTTATGGACCTGCCTTTGATAATGGCTACAATCCAGAGGATATAATGACAGACAAATATATACCCAATGGCCCAAAGAACTCGGAAAATGCCTTTTTCGGAGATGTTACTCTGAGATATGCTGTCGAACTGTCATTGAACACAATACCTTATCAGCTTATAACCAAGTTGGGGATACCCAATGCCTTGGATTACCTTTATAAAATGAATTTCTCACATATTGTTGAAGCTGACAAGAATCCCATTATTTCTATCGGAGGCTTTACCAATGGAACAACTCCGGTGGAAATGGCTGCAGGGTACTCCACTCTGGCAAGAGGGGGAGAATACATTGAACCTACTTGTGTAAGGAAAATCACCGGAAGTAATGGGGAACTTCTCTACGAAAATTCCGGGGACAGGACACGAATCTACAAGGAAGAAAGTACCTATAAGATGACAGATGTGTTAAAAGGCGTATTGGCAACGAAGGGGGCTACGGGCTATGGCCTTGCCCTCAAGAATATGCCTGCTGCCGCCAAGACTGGAACAACAAGTGAAACCAAGGACGGTTGGTTTGCTGGATACACTCCATATCTGACCACTGTGGTTTGGGTAGGAGCAGACACACCTGCGGTAGTCCCGGGGCTGTATGGAGCAAGATATCCGGGACCCATATGGAAGGACTTTATGGATAAGGCTAATTCAGACCTGGAAGTTAAGGACTTTGACGTGCCCATTTCCATAATTAACGAACAGAAGGTCAAGGATCAGACGGCTGTGAAGGCTGCCGAGGATGCAGTGGAGGCCTATGAGAATATCCACATCAATACAAAAGCGAATTATGATACAGCTGCAGCGGCTCTGCAGGCGGCACAGGCTGCCGTTGATAAGACACCAGCGGATAATAAGCAGGGATTTCTGGACAGGATAGCCGCCAAGACGGATGAATTGAACCAGGAGAAGAAAGATTTTGAGGCGGCGGGGGCTGATACTAAGTCACCGGCTGAGGGCGGCAGCAGTACCGGAAATACTTCAGGAACTCCAAGTAATAATACTTCAGGAACATCAAATACTAATAATAGTGGAGGAACCTCTAATACCAATAAATCCGGCACTGCGGACAGCAGCGGTTCATCTGCCGGCGGCATTACGTCTGGGAACAGTTCACAGACTACCGGTAATCAAGCAGGTACAGTAAAAAGTAATTAATAATTAGAGCTTATAGGATGCCAGTAAATGAGCAGCCTACCAATATCAAATCTCCATATATAGCTGCGGAAATTTATAATTGAATTTATCTCCTTCGAAAAATCGGTGAAGATTCGATATTTTCTCAGGAGAACTATTAAGGTTTAAATTTCCGCATCTGTATAGATGTGCGAATTTATAACTGAATTTATCACTTGGAAAAGACCGTTGAAGCTTCGGTATTTTCTAAGTGAATTTCCTAATGTTTAAATTCACACATCTTTATTTATGGGCTGCTCAATATTTTTCTCTATATTTTATGAGGGTAACCTTTAAATATTTGTCCAAATGGATAGTATTGACAAAGGGAAAAATGATATTGCGTTGAATATATATATTTGGCAGCTTTTGAAGGCATGCCTCTGTAATTGATTGTATGAAACAAGTTATAGATG
>JAUZPH010000482.1 GCA_030706065.1 Bacillota bacterium
CCACTGCCTATAAGCTCCAAATGCTTTATATCCGGCTTCTGCTTAATGTCAATCACCTGTTTTCAATAATCCTAATGCCAGTATATGACCGGCAGGGGAGAGAGGTGAGTGTATTGAGAAGCTCTCTTCAAGAGGGAATTGTTTCAGCAATTTTAAAAGCAAAAACTGACCGATAGCCTATATCTGTACATTGAATACACTTTTGGAAGATGGTACCATAATATTGTACCGGCGGTCATAAATCCCCAGTTCAAAAAGGAGTGGTTAACCATGGAATTGAAGAGTAAAAAAGCTGAGGAGACAAGGGATAGAATTCTTGTCAGCGCTCAGAAGCTGTTTTATAAAAAGGGGTTTGAAAAGACGTCCATAAGAGAAATTGTTGAGGATGCGGGTTATGCAAAGGGGACCTTCTACTTGTATTTTGAGACTAAAATGGATCTGCTTAGCAAATGTGTTGAAGGGATGTTTGTATACTTTTTCGGAGTTATATCTTCTGAAATATCAATATTTGGTGAAGACCCTTTCTTACAGATGGATACGGTACTTGAGAAATTGTATCTACAAATGGTGGAAAATGAGGGGAGTCTCAGAGTGATTCATACCCATGAGATACTTCATCTTATTCTTGAGGAAAAGCTCAGTATTTCATACATGAACGCTTTGATTGCCAATATCACTGTATTTTTCAAGAAAGGTATTGAAAAAGGATACTTCAGAGAACTTGATCCGGAACTCTATGGAAAGATGATTTTCAACATGGTACACGAAATGATGGAATCTGCAATGCTTTATGAATATCCGGGAGATTTGCGGACTGTCAAGGAAGAATTAAAGGTTATAGTCCGGAAACTGCTCCAAAAATAATAAGGAGGGTTAATAATTATGGCTCTGATAAAATTTGAAAATGTCGTGAAGGAATATGATATGGGTACTTTGAAATTCAGGGCGATTGATAATATAAATTTTGAGATAGAGAAAGGTGAATTCGTAGTGATTCTCGGGCCCAGCGGTGCAGGGAAGAGTACGGTACTGAATCTTCTCGGAGGGATGGACCAGGCGTCGAAAGGTTCCATCTATATAGAGGGAGAGGATATAACAAAATATAATGAAACTGCTTTGACAATTTACAGGAGAGATGCCGTAGGTTTTGTTTTTCAGTTTTACAATCTTATCCCCACCCTCACAGCCTTTGAAAATGTGTCGCTTACAAGGGCTATCAGGAAGGATGCATTGAATCCAAAGGATACTCTGGAAATGGTGGGCCTTGGGGAGCATATGGATAAATTCCCTGCACAGCTTTCCGGAGGGGAGCAGCAGAGGGTATCCATAGCAAGGGCAGTCTGCAAGAATCCGAAACTACTCCTTTGCGATGAGCCTACCGGCGCCCTGGACAGCGAAACCGGTGTGAAGATTCTGGCCCTTCTGCAAAAGGTCAGCAGGGAGAGCGGCCATACTGTTATAATTGTAACTCATAATGCCGCACTGGCTCCTGCAGCGGACCGTGTTATAAAGATAAGAAGCGGAAAAATAAGTAGTGTTACTGTCAATACCTCCCCTGCTGCTGTGGAGGAGGTGAACTGGTAAATGCTCCTTCTGAAAGCCCTCAGAGATATGAAAGCCAATATAACTCAATTTATTTCCATATTCTTAATGGCAGTTCTCGGTGTCTTTGCATATTCGGGGATAAATGCAGAATGGTATGGAATGAAAAACATCGTGGACAAATATTATGAAGAAACCCGTATGCCATATTTATGGGTTCTGAGCACCAACTTCAGTATAGATGACGCAGCGGCTGTAAAAAAACTCAAGGGTATTTCTGCTGTTTCACGCCGATGTACCTTTGATGCAATTGCAGATACGGAAAATAAGGCTAGCTTGAGGATAAATATAGTGGAAGACAATGTACTTTCCAAACCCAAAACTGTTGAAGGGGAGGCTTTTGACCTGACAAAAGACGGCTTGTGGCTGGATGCTTCCTTTGCCAGGGCCAATAAGTTAAAGCCGGGCCAGGAGCTAGCTTTCAAGTTTCAGGATATTGAAATCAGGAAGAAGATTTTAGGACTCATCCTTAACCCTGAATATTTGTACAGCGTGAAGGATGACAGCAGTACTATGCCAAACCCCGAGACTTTTGGCTTCGCTTTCCTGCCTTCCGCCGCACTGCCTCAGGGGATTGAAATTCCCTTTAACCGGCTTTTAATTGATAAAACCTCCAGTGGAGATGAAAAAGCTGTTACTTCGGAACTGGAGACAATATTCAAAGACAGGTACAATGTGATATTAAACAGGGATACACAGTTAAGTGCAGCAACCTTTAAGAACGAAATAGAACAAAACAAGGCCATGGGTGGGGTATTTCCCATTGTATTTTTCCTCATTGCCGCTCTGACCATGCTGACAACCATGACACGGATGACTACCAATCAGAGAACCCAAATCGGTATTTTGAAGGCTATGGGGTTTTCAAGAAGAAAGATATTGATGCACTATATGTCCTATGGCTTATGGATTGGCCTTCTCGGCGGCTTGGTCGGCCTGTTTACCGGGCCCTTGGTTATACCTCCCATTCTGTTCTCTCTGCAGAAGACCATGTATTATCTGCCGGAATGGTCGGCAAAAATATCACCTTCATCAGTACTGGTGGTGGTGCTGGCGGTATTTTGCTGCGGCGTTTCCAGCTATTTTGCCTGCAGGAAGGCGTTGAAAGAGGTTCCGGCCGCCGCCCTTAGGCCTGTTGTACCAAAAGCTGGAAGGCACAGCAATTTCGAAAAAAGCAGGCTGTGGCACAGAATGGGTTTCTCGGTGCAGTGGAATTTGAGGGATGTAATGAGAAGCAAAGTCCGGTCGGTAATCGCTGTAATAGGTGTAATGGGCTGCACTGCTTTACTGCTTTTCGGCCTTGGCCTTAAGGACAGCGTTAATTTCATCAGCAATTGGATGTACAAGGATTTGAATGTCTATGAAAGCAAAGTCAATCTGAAGGAGGGTGCAGCGGCAGCCTCTGTGGAGGCTTTAAAGAATGCCTATAACGGCCAGTTGATTTCAGAAGCCAATATCCAAATCAGAAATTTCGATAAACAGGAAAGCGGCTCACTTACAGTTCTTGATAAAGGTGAAGAAATAAAATTTCAGGATGCCGGGCGCAATAGCATTACCCTGCCGGACAAAGATATTGGATTATCGTATAAGATGGCGGAAATATTGAAACTGAAGGCAGGGGATAAAGTGGAGTGGAGAATATACGGGGAAAAAGACTGGCACAAATCGGAGATAAGGACAATCTACCGGACTCCCATGAGCCAGGGGATAGTTATGAGCAAAGAAGAGTATCAGAAAATGGGGTATGAGTTTAAGCCAACCGCACTCTTGACTCCTTTGAAAGCTGACGGAGCTGAAAGATTTGAGGCGGTTAAAGAGGTACAGGATAAGAAGGAGTTGATGAATTCTTTTAATAAAA
>JAUZPH010000483.1 GCA_030706065.1 Bacillota bacterium
GGTGAAAAAATTAAGGAATTTGAAGAAACAAATAATAATACTTACCTTTTTGGTTTTGAGGAAAGTTACGGTTATTTGGCAGGCGACTTCGTGAGAGATAAAGATGCAGTTATAGCAGCAACACTCATCTGCGAGATGACCTTGTACTACAAGAAAAAAGGTATGTCTTTATACGAAGCTTTAATAGACTTATATAACAATTACGGCTTCTATAGGGAAGATCTTGTTTCATTGGAGCTCAAAGGTAAAGAAGGCCAGGAAAAGATAGCAAAAGCCCTTGACTACCTCAGAAATTCAATGGACAACAATGTAAACGGAGTGGCTATTGATAAGAAGTTTGATTACAAGCTGAGCAGGGAGTGGGATTTCAGCAAAGGCTTCGAGGCTGTCATTGATCTTCCAAAATCCAATGTACTGAAGTTTATACTTGGTGATGGCTCCTGGTTTGTTGTCAGGCCTTCCGGTACCGAACCAAAAATGAAAGTATACCTTTCTGTGGTATCCGACTCTTTGGAAAATGATGAAAGAGATATGGATACTTTTAAACAAAACGTAATGAAATTGATAGAAGAGGCCTGTAACATATAAAAATAATAGGATTGTAAAGTGATTTTAAACTTTACAATCTTTCTTCTATAACTTATTATAATAGGGTAGGGATATTTTATGTTTAAAATAGTTTTATTTTAATGTAATTAAGTCCCTTTTTTATGGAAGAGATATCCGCGAAGAATTTTATGTCTAAATTTGCGCCGTAACCAGTACAAAATTCGGGTTTTTTTTAGAAGAGAGGGTATCTATCTAAGACAATATATGATCTTAAATAGATGCAGCGGCGTAATAATCATTACAGGGGATTAAAGGAGAATTATGCTATACAAAAGTTTTCTTTCGTCAAAATTAGAAGATACAATGTTCCTCAATGTTAATTCAGCAGCAGTAAACAGTATTTTCAAATTTGAAAGTAAGAACAATTTATATTTACCGCTAAAATCCGAGAGGCTGATAAGTGGTGTAAAAACAAACGTGTCCTTCGATGAAATACCGGTTAAGGACTTCGTAGAAGGAATGTATTTTGTGCTGGGTTGCGACAGCGAATTTGAATACTCGAAGACCTACAAGGATATATTGAGCAACTGTGACTGGTGTTCCTCTTTTATAAAAGGGCTAATTGCAGTACAGGTCAAATCTGGAAATTTCTGTGATGCTTACTTACTCCTGAGAGGGCTCTACACGATAGAGAGTAATGATGAAGTTTATGATAAAATGCTCTGGTGTATATATAATGAATATGTTAAGAAGAAGGAACTTTCCGAAGAAATGAAAAGTGTTACAGCATACGGTAAGGATATGAAATATCCCAGTGCTTTTTTCTATGAGAGCTTGATGTACAATGACGCAGGAAGTTATAATGAGGCCTGGGACGATATCAATCTCTATTTCAGCTATGGAGGACAAAGGTCGACAGAAATTGACGAATATATCAGTTATCTGAAGCCTTTATCTGATTTGGAGAAGGGTAAGGAAAATATGAGATCCAATCCAAAATATGCTTTGGAATGGCTTCTGCCGATGTTAGATGAAACGGATGAGGATGCATTTCTCTATTACTACATTGGTGTAGCCTATAGGCATTTGGGGATTTACCAAAAAGCGATTTATTACTTGAACGAGGCTATTAGGGTGGACAACACCATTGTAGACCTATACAATGAAATGGGATTGAATTTTGCCTGTCTGCAGGATTATGATACCGCCATAAAGTATTTTAAAAAAGCCTTTGAGGCCACAAGATCTGTAGAAATATGTTCTAATATAATAATGTGCTGCATTAACAAAGGTGATTTAAAGCAGGCAAATGCTCATATGGAACTTGCGAAAAAAATTGACGAAAACGATAGTATCCTGAAGGATATTGAAATACTATTAAGGGGGAACAATAAGGATAATGGAGATTAAGGAATATGTCGGAATACTGAAGAAGCGATTCATGTTAATATTGATCATTACTTTGCTCTGTACTTTCACAAGTGCCGTATACAGCTATGTAATAGCAAAACCAAAGTATAATGCCGATATTTCAGTAATAATAGGTAAAAATGAGACTGACAAGGCCAGTGTAAATAATTACAACGATTTAATGATGTATCAGCAATTGGTTAAAACCTATAGTGCAATGACTTCCTCCCGCAAGGTAATAGATGACGTTATTCAAAAGCTTAACCTGACTATGAGTCCTAAAGCTCTACAATCGATGATATCTGTGGCACCTCAGGGAGATACACAATTTCTTACTATTACGGTAAAATCTTACGAACCTGAAACGGCTCAAAAAATAGCTAATCAGGTGGCACAGTCCCTGGCTGACCAAAGTAAATTGGTAATGAATCAGGATAATGTGCATATTTTAGATCAAGCCCTGCTTCCGGAAGGCCCATCCAGCCCAAGACCAATGCTTAATATGGCAATTGCATTTTTCCTTGGACTCATGATATCCATGGGAGTTGCATTCTTAATTGAATATCTGGATAACACTGTGAAAACAGAAGAAGAAATAGAAAAACTTATAGGTATACCGGTTATCGGGCTCATACCTGTAGTTCAGGGAGAGGAGTAGGGTGAGAATATGCTGAAAAATATGGTTGCGTTCAAGAACCCAAAGTCAAGGGCTGCAGAAGCCTTTAGAACTTTGAGGACAAACATACAATTTTCAAGCCTGGACGATACTGTAAAATCTATCGTAGTTACATCATCAGGTCCTTCTGAAGGAAAAAGTACAGTTTTAATAAACCTTGCTATAACTATTGCTCAGAGCGGCAAAAGGATTGTTCTAGTGGATTGTGACTTAAGAAAACCTACAGTGCACAAGAAATTGGGAATTCCTAATTCAGAAGGATTGACCAATCTCTTGATTCAGGATAGGAAGCTTGATGACATTGTTCAACCTACGAATGTACCTAATCTATTTGTAATCACCAGTGGCCCTACGCCGCCCAATCCGGCAGAATTATTGGGAACAAAGAGGATGAAGCAATTTTTTAACGAATTAAAACAGATATTTGATATGGTGCTGATAGATGCTCCGCCGGTCATTGCAGTTACAGATGCTCAAATTATTTCTACAATAGCGGACGGCACATTGCTAGTGACAAGCTATGGAAGTACGGAGAAATTTGCTCTTGTAAAGGCAAAGGAATTGTTGGACAAGGTAGGGGCAAAGATATTGGGAGTTGTTTTAAATAAAGTTTCTGTGAAGTCTGGCAGTTATTATGGAAAGTATTATAATACTTACTACAGCTCGGAAGAATAGATAAGGATGTGATGATTTGATAGATTTCCATTCTCATGTAATGCCGGAGGTTGATGACGGTTCCCGCAGTATGGATATGACCATGGATATGATCAATAATTCACTTGAACAGGGTGTGGAGTATATTTGTGTTACTCCACA
>JAUZPH010000484.1 GCA_030706065.1 Bacillota bacterium
GCGGAAGTTTCCAATATGGTTTATCCCAAAAAGTAAATATGACTGGCATGATTCTATGCCAATCTTTTTGTTTTTAGGAGTAAAATGCTATAATGAATTATATGGTAAGATAAAGTTACAGAGGAAGAAGGGAGAAGATTTTATGATTATTGCTTATGTTGGTACATATACAGGCGGCACTCTTGAGAGAAAAGGAGAGATTATTCAGGTAGGCAGGCCAGTTTGTATAAGGTTTGTTACAATCTGAATGTAAAATAGTGTTTAAATATGGCCCCGCTGATTGTATAATATATACAGATGCGGGGCCATATTAACTATTTATGTTCTCTGTCCATGACTATCAAATAATAAGCCGTACCATACTCTTCATTGAACTGTTTCTCAAGTTCTCTGAGCTTTTCTTCCTGGGCCTTATCCAGCTCTGCATAGTTCAATTCACTTATGGATTGTAGAAATTCCTGATTCATTCTGCACACCTCCCTAAGAGAATTATTTCCCTAAAATGCAGAAAAATGCACTGAAATATGAAGAGGATACAGATGCGGAAATTTAAACCTTTATAATTTTCCTGAGAAAATATCGAATCTTCACCGATTTTTCGAAGGAGATAAATTCAATTATAAATTTCCGCAGCTATAATACAGGGTGTACATTTAACGGATAAAATGTAGTAGAATAATGATGGTTACAGTTTTGTTAAAGAATGGGGATGAATTTGATGATTCTTATAAGAAATGGGAAGGTATTTACTGGGGCAGGCAGGAATTATGAAAAGGGCTGTGTGCTTATTAATGGAAGTAAAATAGCTGAAGTCGGCGAAGATATAGCAACAACTGCGGACATGGGAGTGATAGATGCAGAGGGAGGCTGGATAGTGCCGGGACTTATTGATGCCCACTGCCATGTCGGTATATTTGAAGAGGATATGGGCTTTGAAGGCTTGGACGGCAATGAATCGGTGGATCCTGTTACTCCTCAGCTGAGAGCCATAGATGCCGTTAATCCGATGGATGCGGCCTTCAACGAGGCGCTGGAGGCCGGAATAACGACGGTTATGACAGGCCCCGGTAGCGCTAACGTGATAGGCGGTCAGTTTGTTGCCATGAAGACTCATGGGACAAGCATCGATGATATGATAATCCTGGAGCCAGCGGCGGTAAAGGTGGCCTTTGGGGAAAACCCAAAGAGGGTTTATTCAAATCAGAAAAAGATGCCTTCCACCAGGATGGGGACTGCAGCAGTACTAAGGGAAACCTTGACAAAGGCTAGAAACTATAAGGCAAAGAAGGAAAAGGCGGCTCAGAAGGGGGAGGATATGGAGATTGATTTCAAGCTGGAAGCCATGCTGCCGGTTTTAAACAAGGTTATTCCCCTTAAAGCTCACGCCCACAGAGCCGATGATATTCTTACGGCCCTGAGGATAGCCAAGGAATTTGATGTACTTATAACACTGGACCATTGTACCGACGGACATCTCATTCCGGAATATATAAAGGCTTCCGGTGCACCAGCATTGATAGGGCCAACTATGACTTTCAGGACAAAGATTGAAACAAGGAACAAGAGCTTCAGTACACCAAAGGTTTTAAAGGAACATGGTGTGAAGCTCGCAATAATAACGGACCATCCGGTAACACCGATACAATACCTGCCAATATGTGCCGGCCTTGCGGCGAAGGAAGGGCTGGGAATAGAAGAGGCATTAAATGCTATTACGATAAATGCTGCTGAAATCTGCGGCATAGCAGACAGGGTTGGCAGCATAGAGCCCGGCAAGGATGCAGATATCGCCATCTTCAGCGGCAATCCTATGGAGATTTTTACAGAAACCTTATATACCTTTATTGACGGTAAAATAGCATATAAAAATTCAAAGACAGTATGAGAGCAATGATTAGAAGGAAATTCTAAAAAACTTTTGGAGTTTCCTTTTTTATAGTTTATAGTAAATAGCACCTTTAATTCCGTGGAGCCAATGCTTGGGAATTAAAGGGCCTTTTTCTTGTACATAAACTGCTTTCATGGTATAATTCATAAATAACAATTTTTTGTTAAATGAGAACTGTCCGGCAGAGTTGTACTTTCCGGGTTAATTTTATGATGTTGTCTGGGCTTACAGCCCGAAAGGTAGGATAAGATATGAATAGAACCTATAAAAATCTATTGTTTCTTACAGCACCACTTTTAGTAATGATTATATTGCTGTTAAATGATCCGGCAGTTGCATCAAGCTTTATCATAGCGCTAGCTTCCGGGACAGTTTTAGCCGCTTTTACAGAGGATAGAAAATTTAGTCTGGGCACTCTGTGCAAGTGGGCTGCAGTCCTTTCGATAACCTTTGGAATAATAAGCATCTGTTTTTATGTTCAGTTCACGATGAATAACGGAGGCTATTATTTGCTTATCTATGCACCTTCCACTTTAATAACTGTTCTGTCATACCTCATTGTAAGAAAATGGACCGCCGGAATGAAGGCGCTGGGAATTTTGAGTTTATTGTTTATAGTGTTATTCACTGTAACGGGTGAAATAAAAACAGCAGAAGGATATGCAATATGTGTTTTCCTGTTGATCTGGCTTTTTCAGAGTGCAATTCTGGCGTGGTTTGCCTATTTGGTGAAAAAAATAAAAATCAAAGCTGCTGCTCAAGCTGATAAGGAGAGAAATAAAAGTAAAATCGGAAAAAGCAGCAAGATTTCAGCGAAAAATAGTAAGAAAAAGAGCCGGAAATAGTAGACGGATTTATAGAAGGACAAGGAACGGATTTTCTTGTATTCAACTGATTAAAGAGGAGAGATAATATTGTTCAGCATAGATGATCTGATATCCGGTGACTTTTCCGGGTATCCGGAAGAGGAACAAAACTATATGAAAGAGTTCAACGAATTATTGAGGGAAAATATAAAGGAAGAGCTCATCAATGACACAAGAAAAAAGATATTTGACAACATAAAGGAAAGCAACAATGATATTATGAATATACTGACGGATATATTGGAAAACGGACATAAAGGATACAATAATATGTCCACCCGTACCCTGTTGAATATCTACCTGGAAAAGAAAGGCGAGGAAGACTTTATGAAGCTTTTGGACAGAGTAGGTAATGAGATGGATAAATAAACTGTGGAGGCAGGAGTTATGGAAGAGAGATATATTGAATTTGTACCGGGAGTAGAAGCCGGTGAACATGAAGGAAGGCCGGATCTTTGGTTCGTATTTCATGAAGGAAGAATGCTGGTAAAAGGCGCTGAGCGCGGTATCGGTGTTCCGGTATCGGAAGACTTGAAGCTATATGAGGATTCTTTAAAACATATACACTATCTTGGAGAGTTGGAAGGCAGGAACTGCTACACTGCGGAGCTTGATGATGAAGCTGCTGTCCAGGGTGAATTCAGATTTGAAAATCTCAGGTCTGTTTTGGATTTGATGGATGAAAAGTTA
>JAUZPH010000485.1 GCA_030706065.1 Bacillota bacterium
TTGAATGTAAGAGAAATCAAAAAAGCAGGATTTACAGCAGACCATCATAGAGTAACAAATGAAAAAGCTATGGAACAGGCTCTGAGAGAAAGAAAATGGGACATTATACTAAGCGGCAACTCCATACCAAACTTCGATGCACTACAAGCTCTGGATGTCAGAAAAAGGACGGGCTTGAGAATACCATTTATCCTTATCTCAGAGGATGTTCCGAAAGAAGATATTGAAAAGGCAATGAAAAACGGGTGCAGCGCCTATGTGAGCAAAGAAAATTTGAAGGACTTGAGGAAACTGGTTATAGATATCCTGTAAGTTTAAAGAAAGGGGGGATAAGGTGCGGGAGGAGAACCGGAAAATTAAATCCAGTGAAAACAGCCGGAGTTTGGCTCAATCTCTTGTCCGGGGATTGTGCCTCAGACAGAACGGTACAGCATGTGTACTGAAGCCGCGGCCCTTTGCAGCGTGCTTTAGTATTGTGATACTTCTGGCTTTGACAGCACTTATCATAATTTATATAACAGGCATTACCGGCAAAACAGCTGTGGGTTCCCTTATCCTCAAAGGGTGGATTGCAGTTTGTATATCAGCATTAATGGCTTTTTTTATTTTGTACTGTGAAAATAATAGAATTAAGGTTTTACAGAAAAGGCTTCAAAGTGAATATGAAAAGCGGCTGAAGTATGCAGAGCATCACGACCAGCTTACAGGGTTATTTAACAGAATGGCTTTGAAGGAAAGAATGAGCACACTTATAGGGGAAAAGGGAAGAAGGTGCGCCATTTTACTTTTGGATATAGACAATTTTAAATATGTAAATGATGCAATGGGTCATACCTATGGAGACCTGCTTTTGAAAAGCATAGGTCAGAGGCTTTCAGGGCAGTACTCCGGTACAGCCTCCTTCTACAGGCTTGGAGGAGATGAATTCATAATATTGATAGAAGAATACGTGGATTTAGCGGATGTCCGAGAAGCTGCTGTTCAGGTACTCAATAATTTTAAAAAGCCTGTTGAAATAAATAATAACAGCATATTCGTCACTATGAGTATAGGTATAGCTATGAGCCCAATTCATGGTACAGGTATGGATGATTTGATGAAAAATGCAGATATGGCAGTAAACAAGGCAAAGGAAACGGGGAAAAACACAGTCATATTTTACAATGAACTGATGAATGAGACCGTCAATGAAAGGATGCTTATCGAAAAATATCTTCATTCAGCTTTAGAAAATAGGGAATTTGAGTTGTATTACCAGCCCCAGCTGAATATCTGCAACAGAAGGATTACCGGCTTTGAAGCCCTGTTGAGATGGAAAAGCCCGGTACTTGGATTTGTATCACCCCTGAAGTTTATAGACATTGCGGAGGATACGCATCTCATAATACCTATAGGCTCATGGGTGTTATCGGAGGCCTGCAGATTTCTGAAAAAGCTGCATATGCTTGGGTTTGAAGAGGTTTCGGTATCGGTGAACATCTCAATGCTTCAGCTTTTGCAGGAGGACTTTGTGGAGATGACCATGGGAATTATCAATTCCACCGGAGTTAAGCCCGGGTACCTGGAGCTTGAAATTACCGAGACAATACTTATGAAATCCTATGAGGTAATTGCAGGTAAGCTGGAGTTTCTTAGGGAAAAAGGAATCAAAATAGCCCTGGATGACTTTGGAAAGGGATATTCTTCCCTTAATTACCTGAGGCAGCTGCCCATATCCACTCTTAAAATTGACAAGTCCTTCATAGACATGATCAATATTGAAAACAAAAACAAGTCTCTGACAGACCTCATCGTAAAGGCAGGCAAAAGAATGGACCTGTGTGTTATAGCTGAGGGGGTGGAGACCCAGGAACAGATGGATTACCTGATGAAATACCAATGCAATAAGATTCAAGGATATTTGTTCAGTAAACCCTTATCCGAGAAGGAAGCAGCCGATAGATTGATACTAAATATGAAAGAGGTAGGAGTATGAACATACGAAAGAAAATAACACTTGTAATAATTGCACTGATTTTAATATCTTTAGGTACAACCGCCGTCTTTACGGAGATAAAGTCAGGGAAAATACTTTTAGCCCAGACTGAAGAGGCTTCACTTGAACTGGTAAAGGCCAAGACGGACAGTGTAGCCCAGTCCATTGAAAAAGAAGAGGTCCTGCCCGATTACCTGACGGAATCAAAGGATGTAAAAGACTTTTTAGAGGATCAGAAGGATGCTTCAAAGCTTGACAAGGTAAATAATATCCTGGCAGCCTATGCCGCGGATAAAAAGAATCTTGAACATGTATTCCTGGTTAATGACAAGGGAAGGATTGCGGCTGACAGCAATCCTAAAAACCTTGGGCTGGATCTGAATGACAGAAACTATACAAAGAATACGTTATCCACAAAGCAATCCCAGATAAGCGAAACGCTTCCCTCAAAGGTCACCGCCGGCAAACAGGTGCTTGTATTCACCCACCCAGTAATAGACACAGATACCAATCAATTGATTGGCTATATTGCATCTTCTGTATTTGCAGAGAATATGGCGGGGTACCTTCAGGATGTAAAACTGAATGAAACCAAATCAAGCTATGCATATCTGGTAGATGAAAAGGGAAATATGATATACCATCCGGACAAAACAAAGATTGGGAATCCTGTGGAAAATGCACAGGCAAAGGAGCTTGTAAAGAAGATACAAAGCGGTGAGAAGCTCCAGCCGGATATCATTCATTATGACTATAAGGAAACTGCCAAACTTGCATCTTATTCGGTAGTGCCTAAGACTAACTGGCTGCTGGTAATTACTGCAGATGAGGCAGAAATACAGGCACCTGTACGGGAAATGAGGAATTATATCATAACTATCGGTATTATTATTATGATCATCGGAGCCTTGGTGGGAATGCTTACGGCAATGCAGATAACAAAGCCCATAATGAAACTCACTGAGCTAATCAACCGTACTGCCAGGTTGGAACTGGTTTATGATAAAAGCTTTGACCCGCTGGTGAAGAAGAAAGATGAGACAGGTACAATGACCAGGGCCATCGGAGAAATGAGGCAGATGTTAAGAGAAATTGTAGAAATGCTTAAGGCTTCCTCGGATAATATACTGAAAAATTCTTCAAGGGTTAAGGACATCGTGGAGATGCTTCATGACAACACCGGCAGCAACTCTGCCACTACCGAGGAACTATCCGCGGGAATGGAAGAAACCGCTGCCACAACGGAAGAAATATCGGCTTCAGCGGAAGAAGTTGAACAAAATTTTGAGGCGGTAACAGACAAGACCAGGGAAGGTGCGGCGCTTTCTGTAGAAATTGCCGAGAGAGCCTCAAAGTTCAAGGAAAATGCCCTGGTTTCAAAGAAAGAGGCAGAGGATATATATGCAGAGGTAAAGACAAGGATGGAAAAGGCAACAGAGCAGTCCAAAGAGGTGGAGCAAA
>JAUZPH010000486.1 GCA_030706065.1 Bacillota bacterium
ACACATGGTTGATAGGCTAGAGGTGTACGCATAGTAATATGTTTAGCTGACTAGTACTAATTGGTCGAGGGCTTGACCTAATAATTCTTATGTGCAATTTTGAAGGAACAATGTTCTTTCATTTATCTGGTGATAATGGCGTAGAGGTTACACCCGTTCCCATACCGAACACGATGGTTAAGATCTACAGCGCCGATGGTACTGCTCGGGAGACTGAGTGGAAGAGTAGGACGTCGCCAGGTTTGGCTCCAAGAGCCATAAAACGTTCCGCGATAGCTCAATGGTGGAGCATTCGGCTGTTAACCGAAGGGTTGGAGGTTCGAGCCCTCTTCGCGGAGCCATTTTTATTTTTTGAGAAATTAAGTAAGCCAGTGCGAGAGCACTGGCTTTTGACTTTAATAAACAAGATAATTTGGACGGGAGTACAACCGCTGGTTACATTTCCTTGTCGTATTTGTTTATAAAATAGACATTTGAAAATACAACAAACAGGTAAACTGCAACAAAGGCTAAAACTACTGCCCAACTTACTTCCATCAGTGCAAAGGCCATCATTAGAGCTCCAAAGGCTATTACCATCAGGTCATAGGCTTTGGCCTTCGCTTTATTTCTTATTGCTATATTTCTTTCATCCTTCACATCAATTTCCTTTCGCTTTGCCAGCTGAGGATCCTTTTTCATGGCACGAATATTGAAGAAGGTACCAAGGTTTTGGCCGAAAACGCCAGCTCCGATTCCAATGAAAATATACGGTAAGGTCTCCATAATGCCCTGAGCATCTCTTGTTAATTTTCCGAGGACAGCTCCTGTACACATGATTATAAAGCCGATAAGTGAGTAGACTAAATATTTTACTGCACTTTTATTATTCATTCTTTTCTCCCTCCTCATAAATAAATATCTCTTCTATACTCATCTGAAAGTAACGGGCAATCTTAAAAGCCAAGATAATTGATGGGTTGTAGCGGCCATTTTCAAGGGATCCTATAGTCTGTCTTGAAACCTCAAGGGCAGCTGCCAGTTCCTCCTGCCTGATTCCGTGCTTCTTGCGAATTTCTTCCAGCCTGTTTTTCATAGAACAACTCCTTTCTGAAGAACAATGGAAAGTTTACTTAACATACTTATATTACCATCTGCATTCGAAAATGTCAAGTAAGCTTTCCATAGAAACAGCAGGGAATTTTCCTTGCTGATAAAAATTAATTAGCTACATGTATATACTCATAGCTTTTTTCACAACTTCCATGGTTTCATTACCAATCAAATTTGCTCTATTGCTGCCAGCCAATATAATATCACGGACTTCGGCTTTTCGTTCCTCATAATAAGCCCGTTTTTCCCTGAAGGGAGCCAGCAGTGAATTTATCTTCTTTGATAAAAGAGTTTTGCAGGCAGCGCAGCCGATACTGGCACTTCTGCACATTTCACAAATATTTTGATATTCGCTGCAATTAAAGGCCTCATGATATTTGCTTACGGTACATACTTCCGGATTACCCGGATCCGTTCTCTTTATTCTGTTTTTATCCGTGATTGCTGATCTTACTTTTAAGTTGACTTCTTCTGAGGTATCCGATAGATAGATTGCATTGCCAAGACTTTTGCCCATTTTGGAATTCCCGTCAAGGCCAATGAGCCGGGGAGTATTGCTGATTAAGGCATCAGGCTGCTTAATAATAATCTTACCGTTCCCATATAAATCGTTGAACCGCCTGACAATTTTTCTTGCCTGCTCTATATGCGGAAGCTGGTCTTCACCAACAGGAACCAAATCAGCGCTGCAAAAGGTGATATCTGCTGCCTGGCTTACAGGATAACCTAAGAAGCCATAGCTCAGATCATCATAGCCATATTGCGTTACCTCGGTTTTTATAGTTGGATTATGCCGCAGTGAATTTACTGAAACAAGCATTGAATAAAATACTGTCAATTCCGCAATAGCACCGATTTTTGATTGCAGAAACATAGTTATCCTGTTTGGATTTAATCCAACTGATAAATTATCAATTGCAACATCATAGATACTCTTATTTATTAATTCCGGCCGTTCAAAATGGGTGGTCAATGCCTGAACATCCGCCAGTATGATAAAGGTATCATATTCCTCCTGCAGTTTAACTCTATTTTGAAGACTCCCTACATAATGTCCCAGGTGTAACCTTCCGGTTGTTCTGTCACCTGTTAAAATTCGTTTCATTTAAAACTCCTCCTTTATAATTTAGTTCAATACTTATACCACCAGCCATCTTCCATATAATCATCTCCTTAAAATAAAAAACTTCCATCCCAAAGGGACAGAAGTCTATAACTCTGTTTTGCCACCCAAAATAGCAGGCTTTACATACGGACATATGCTTCCATCATAACGGTTAGGATTTCCGTCAGCGCCTACTTGCAAAGCTTTCGGGCTGCCCTCATGAGTCCATTCAACACAGATTAAAATGCTGTATTCCCACCGGCAACAGCTCTCTGGAATTCCATTTCTTATGCCTACTACTCTCATTCAACAGTTTTATTTCCATTATATATCCTGAAAAATAGAGTTGTCAATTATTTAAAAAGTTAAAAGTATACCATGAAGCCGGATGAATTTATAGTAGGTGAGTTAATATTTGCAAGCCTAGTTAATTTACTTTATAATGCAATTAGTACCTACAAAAAATTTGTATGGGAGGCTTAACTATGAATAAAAGGATAAAATTAGTGCTGGTTAGCTTGATGATAATATTAGCAGCGTTTTCTTTTTTGGGATGTAAAAAGGATGAACCAAAAGTATATACTGATTCAAAGGCTATTGAAAGCTCCAAGCTTTTGAAGGATTATGAAACCAGTAAACTGCCCAAAGACTATACAAGAGAGATGGCGGAGAAAAAAGGAGATGTGGTATTTGGTGGATTCAGTGATACAATTAACAAGGATAAATTTATAAATTTTCTTAACAATCTTAAAAGCAAGAAAAAGGACAAGGTCCGTATAACCGGAATTACAACAGAGGGCGGCGCGATTATTACTGACTTAATTTCTGATGGAAAGACCATAACACTTGTTCAGGATACTACAAGAGACGGATTTGGCATCAAAGGTATAAGGCAATATACTGCTTCAGAAATTGATTGCGATGAAACATTATACTATGCAGTTGTAAGCGGCGAACGATTTGATTTGGGCATTAGGAAATAATGATAGATTGTGTTACTTTTGATATTTTATCTTAAGGTACTGATAGTTCAGCGATGCCGAGTAAAAACCACGGTACCGCTTTTTATTTTTCGAAATGCGTATCGAGTTGATTGGACTAAAAAAAATTTGTCCAGACTATAAAATAAGACGAACGTAGTATATAATATTATGTGGTGATAAATATGAAAAGGATGATACTGGCTGAAAAGCCCTCTGTAGCAAGAAATATAGCTGAGGCACTGAATTGCAAAC
>JAUZPH010000487.1 GCA_030706065.1 Bacillota bacterium
GGCATAAGAGGGGAATTCAGAGCCAATGGCGTTGAAAACAATGTGAAACATGTGAAAGGTGTACTTTCAATGGCTAGGGCAATGAATCCCAATTCTGCCGGAAGCCAGTTTTTTATTATGGTGGATGATGCTCCTCATCTGGATGGCCAATATGCCGCCTTTGGAAAGGTTATTGAAGGCATTGAGGCAGCTGATAAAATAGTAAATGTATCGACGGATCGAAGGGATAAGCCATTGGAGGATCAGGTGATAGAAAGTATTACCGTTGATACTCATGGTGAGGAGATTGGAGAGCCGGAAATAATCAGATAGAAAAGGGGTGAATATGTTGGATAACAACAAATGCATACTCACTTACGGTTTTAATGAAGAGGAAAGAATACTTGTTAACAGTATAAAAGAAGAAGAAAGCCTTCCGGAAATCAGGCTTATTACTCCCTCAATGACTTCCATGACGCTGCGGAATATAATTGAGGGCATAAAGCTTGAGATATTGAGCAAACCGCTACCGGAAGAAAAAGTGATGATATTCAACAATCTAAGCGACAATGAACTGGACAGAGCTATTAAATCCATACGGAGCAGGATGAAGACAAGGCCAATCCTGGCGGTGGTTACCCCCACTTCAATTGATTGGACCCTTGCGGATCTGCTGGAACATCTTATTGAAGAAAGAGAATTTTTCAGGAACACAGGGAAACGGGGGACTCAGGGTGAGTAGGTTAGGAGAAAAGATCAAAGGATTAAGAGACGAGGCCGGTATGAGCCAGAAGGCTCTGGCGAAGAAACTGGGAGTTTCAGAGAGTTTTATTAATGAAGTGGAGACTGGAAGAAAGGTTGTCAATGAAGGGGTAATTGACCGTCTTTCGAAGATCTTTAACAAGGATATAAATGATATTACCATGTCGGTGGAGGTTGAGAGTGCGGAAAGCACCGAGACGATGGAGGAGCTATTCGGCAGCAGGACCAACGCTCCCGCAGCTAAGAAATCCACCGGTGCTGCACCTAAAAAGCCGGAAGTTGTTAATGATGCCTGGAGCGGTGCCCTTGCATCCGTTCTTAAGAGCATACCGGTATATGACTATAGTTTGACCTCTATTCTATCAACAAGGCTAATGCCTCTGCAGAATAATAAGATAGAGGGTTTTCCTCAGGATAAAGTGTTTTACCTCGAGGTAATGGATGATGAGATGGCAGGCTTCAGGATAATAAAAGGTGATTTGGCCCTATCCCATTATGCTTCAGAGCCGGTGAATAACGGAATATGCCTGGTGGAATATAACGGAGGAAGAGCTGTAAGACAGATAAAGAAGCTGGATAACGGTAAGCTTCTGCTTATAAGCAACAGAGGAAGCGTAAGGACTGAGACTGTTGGAGTGAAGGAAATAAAGATAATTGCAAAGCTTGAGAGAGTAGAGTTTACACTGTAAGTGCAAGTGCCGGTCATAGAGGCTGAGTCAGGTTAAGGTTGATACCTGCTTCAGTTTTTATGACCGGCACTTTTATATTAATAAATCTGTTCTATTTTAATATCCTTGTAAAAAGTGTTCAATATAGTCTCAAAGTCAACGCCTTTCTTCCCCATGGACATTGCCGCGCTTTGGCTCATACCCACCCCATGGCCGTAGCCGCCGCCGTATAGTACGAAATTGGAATCTTGTTTTTCAAAAGAAAAGAAGGATGAAGGTATGGAACTAAAGTTTGCTGAGGATTTGCCCTTGGACATTACAAGAGTTACAGGTGTTCCGGCATATTCCTTGCTGAGTTTTATTGAATACCTTATGCTGGAGTCTCCCAGCAGTTCTACCTCCGCATTTTCAAATTTATAGGACAATCTGATGATATTGCCTGCCTTACCCCGCTTCAAAACCTTTATATCCTGTAGTGTACCGAGCTCAGGAAAACTCTTGACTGTTTTGCCGCCAGCGTTGATGGTAATATAACCTTTTCTTGTCTCAGAATCGTAAAGTTCTTTTAAGGATTTCTGCAGTACTTTAGTAAGGATATCCGAGGGACATGTGGCCTTCCAGCGGAAGTACTGGGAGTCGCTGTCCAATGCCGGAATATTCTTGTTCTTATAAAATTCAAGCCACTGCTCCTCACCTTCCGGAAGAGGTGTATTTTCTTCAAGATAGCTTGCGAACTGCAGGTAAGGTTCATTGTCACTGGTACCGTCAGCATTCATAAATATATCCCCGTAAGCAGCACCGGTTCCAGCTGAGGTAGAATAGTATTTTGCATCTATAGGAAGTCCGTTATATGTCATGATCATTCCTTTTGTGGCTTTTACCGCCTCATTGGTACTTGGCTGCGCATAAATGTTATTATAGACCTGGCTTTTTGTACTGTCGTCTACATGGTATCCGCTGGCGGCAAACCTGTTGGCCAGCATATCTGAAAGGGCGTAGGTCCGCGCAGCCACCGCCTGAGCTTTTAAGGCCTCAGGTGAGCTGGTGGAAGGCATTTCTGACGGTACAACCCTCGTAAGATAGTCCTCCAGGCCAACTTCATTTATCATAAGCAGCCCTTTATCTTGAGGGGTTATTTCCATTACGCCGCTGTAAACCGGTGTCATGGTTTTATTATCAAGCCTTTTTAGGGAGGAAACAGCTATAAAGCTGCCCTCTATGTACAATCTTTTTGAAAAATCCTTGGATAGATTGTTGATGGAGAGTCGTGTTTTGCCATCAGAATACTCAAAGGTCAGTACAGCTTTTTCAGGCACTTCTGATGAATAATCTTCAGTCTTGCTGTAGACCTTCAGAGGAGACTGAGCCTTTATCTCAATCTTGTCGTGGTATACCGATTCGAAACCGTTGGTGGATATGGCAACACGAAGCGTGGAGTAATCCATTGGTGTCATTATGACAGTGGACAGCAGTCCTTTTTTGTTTTTGTATAGGCGCACATTATTCTTACCCACTATGAGTTTTGAATTGGAGGAAAGGCTTATGCTGTTATTCTTATCAATGGAGTAATACCATGCCTTGGCGGCCAACTTTTGATCACCGCTGACCTCCAGTTCATAGGAATCGCCTTTTTTTAACATCACTCTCTCCTGTATCGCTTTTGCTTCGGTAAAGCCATATACTTTAAAGGCGTTGTACTTGAAATTCACTACCGAGAATTTTTCAAGATTAAGGCTTCCGGTTTTAAACTTTTTCTGCTTATCCCCAATGAAGAAGGTGGATGTTCCGTTATTGGTGCCTATTAGAACCGCATTCTCCACTGTTCTTGGAAGAAGTAACAAAAATAATAGTATGAATAATAATATTAATAACCCGGCGACGATGAAATAAAATCTATTGTTTACAACTTTGACTTTCATGAAACTCACATCCCAACATATAGATTCCTATTACTTTCTATATATCTTAATTATATATTATTAGTACAGATA
>JAUZPH010000488.1 GCA_030706065.1 Bacillota bacterium
AATATACCCTTTGTAAGCCTTACCTGTAGTTTTGCAGGCAAAGAATACCCCGACGATTTTGGAAATAGTTTGTCCTATGACACCTTTTATGAGGGTATGAGCAATGGAGAAATGCCTAAAACCTCACAGCCAAGCCCTGAAGCTTTTTATAAGGCATTTAAAGAGGCTGCAGCCCAGGGGAAGGATATAATATGCATCTGTATTTCTTCAGGCTTAAGCGGTACCTTTAACAGTGCCAATATTGCAAGGAACATGATGACCGATGAGGAATCGGAATGCAAAATTGCTGTTATAGATACCCTGACTGCTTCGTTGGGACAAGGGCTTGTGGTGATGAAGGCGGTGGAGATGAAGGAAAGCGGTGCCTCTTTTGATGCTGTCGTAGATTATTTTGAAAAAATTAAGTTTAATTTGAATACATATATAGTAGTGGATGATTTAGGCCACCTTAAAAGGGGTGGGAGGATATCCTCTGCAGCGGCTCTGGTGGGCTCTGTACTGAGCATTAAGCCTCTTTTGACCTTTAATGATGAGGGAAAAGTGATATCTGTCTTCAAGGTTAAGGGAAGAAAGAATGTCATAAACACACTGACAAGGTATGTGGCGGAGAGAATACAAAATCCGGAGGAACAGATGATAGCAATCTGTCACGGACATGTTCCGGAAGAAGCGGAGAAGCTTAAAGCTTCCATCTTAAATGAGGTCAAAGTGAAAGACATATTCATAAATGAAATCGGACCGGTGGTAGGTGCATATGGAGGGCCGGGGGCACTGGCAGTGTTCTTTATCGGAAAGCATCGTCAGAATCATATAATTGATGTAGACATCTGATAGGAGGAGACATGATTAAAAATATAGTATTTGATATTGGAAATGTATTGGTAGCCTTTAAACCCGGGGAGTATGTCAAAAGCTTTGGCTTTGAAAAAAGTGTAGAGGATAAGGTGCTTGAGGCTATCTTTAAAAGCAGGCACTGGCCGGAACTTGACAGAGGAGTTCTGACGGAGGAAGAGGCAGTTGAACTTTTTATTAAAGAAGCTGAGGAACTGGATTTGGAAATCAGGAATGTGATGAAGAGCTGGAAGGACATGTTGATTCCTATACCGGATACAATAGAAATCCTCAGAGAACTAAAGAATAAGGGGTACAAGGTATATGTCCTCTCAAACTATCATGAGAAGGCCTTTGAAAAGATAAGCATCGAAAATGACTTTTTATCACTTCTTGATGGTGAGATAGTATCCTGTAGGCTTAAATATATAAAGCCTGAGAGGGAAATCTATGAATACCTGCTGAGTAACTACTGCTTGAAGCCTGAAGAAACTCTGTTCATTGATGATGTAATAGAAAACATTGAAGGTGCTGAGGTTCATGGAATTAAAACAGTATTGTTTCAGGGGTCGGCAGAACTGAGAAAATACTTGTACGAGAATAACATACTTTAATATAATTGTCTGCTGCAGGTAAAGGGTTTAAAGAACGAAGCTTAACTTATACATGCTTCAAAATACTGAATTTTCAACAGTTTTTGAGCGTGTATAAGTTAATATCCAAGTCTAAAACCCTATAAAGGCCGGGAAAAATTTTCCGGCCTTTAATTAGTGTTTTACAATATCGAAAAAAACCATTATTATATATGTATTGGTTAGCAGGCCTGCTGTTTTTTGTGATAGGAAGTTAAACAGAGGCATAGATATAGGGATAAAGAAGGAATACTAGAGATATACCGGTAAACAGACTGAAAATATGAATATTGACAACATGGAATGGGGAGATTACTTGATGAAAAGATTAAAGATTATCGCGGCTGCTGCAGTGTTGTTTCTATTGTCTGCTACTGCAACGGTTGTACATGCAGATTCTAAAATAGATCCCGGCTGTGCTTATATAGTGATGGAAGCTAGAACTGGACAAGTTATAACGGAAAGAAATGCGGATACAAGGTATCGTCCTGCTAGCACCACAAAAATAATGACTGCTATAGTAGCTCTGGAAAATGGAAAGCTTGATCAGGATATGAACGTGTCCCCGGAAGCTGTCAATGATATTGGCCCCGGCGGGATGAATATAGGGATTTTAGCTGGTGAAACCGGACTTACCCTGGAAAATTTGCTGAATGTAATGCTGGTTAAGTCGGCTAATGAAACTGCAAACATCATAGCAGAAAATGTAGGCCAGACCAGGGCTCAGTTTATAGACATGATGAATAAAAAGGCCCAGGAGCTTGGAGCTGCAAATACTTATTTTGTTAATCCCTGTGGAAAAGATGATTTAAAGATAGAGGCCAACCATCTGACAACACCTCGAGACCTGGCTAATATAGCAAGGTATGCTATGACCATACCAAAGTTCAGAGAGATAGTAAGCCAGGAATACTACAAAGGCCTTCCTGCCACAAACAAGCATAGTACATGGCCTGTGCTGCAAAATACCAACAAGCTTTTATGGGATAACAACAAATATCCCTACAGTATAAACGGAGTTCAGCAGGAGTTCACGGTGGAAGGAATCAAGACCGGTTTTACAAGTGCAGCAGGGCACAATTTGGTAAGTGCTGCGGTAAATGGAGACGGAATGGAGCTTATCTGTGTAGTTATGCACGTTACCGGAGATACAAACGGTGCCTTTACTACTTCCAAGGAATTATTAAAATATGGTTTTGAACATTATTCAAGCCAGCTTCTGGTATCAGGAAGCCAGGTGGTGGAAAAGGGTGTGAAGGTTCAGGATGCCAAGGGAGACGGCAGTCTTGATCTTGTAGCTTCATCAGACCTAAAGGCGGTACTGCCTCTTGACAAGAACAGTCAGAAGCTTCAGGAGGAAAAACATATTAACGAAAATATAAAGGCGCCTGTAAAGCAGGGAGATGTGCTGGGATACATTGAATATAAAAATGACGGGGTATCTTTAGGCAAAGTTGATTTGCTGGCGGCAAAAAACATTGAACAGAACATAAAAGAAGTAGTGAAGGAAAAGTCTAAAAACATTTTTAAGGACATAATCGGGAGTGTTTTTGTAAAGATACTGCTGGCGGTGATAATTATTCTACTTGTAAGGAAGCACATCAGGCGCAGTATACGGAGAAAAAGAAAGAAAGATTATATCACGAGAAAGTTTGGAGAATAATAATTATAAACAGAAGGCAGTATGGAGATTTTGACCATACTGTCTTTGATTTTCAGGGTGATAATGTTAAAAGCCGCAGAATCTTGCCCCATTTTGACCGCCAGTTTTCTGTTGGCCCGCTGCCCATTCTGTTATTGTACCGTCCTCATCCCATTTCATATAAAGGTAATGGGACTGAAGAATTATTTGGGGAAGAGAATTAATGTATTTTTCCGGAACTGTATGATTTATCAAATACAGATTGCCGTCAAAGGACCTTGCGGAGGCAAAA
>JAUZPH010000489.1 GCA_030706065.1 Bacillota bacterium
AGCTATTGATGAGGATATTGTAATGGACCACTACGGCAGTACCTTTGCAGTAGACATAGCGCAGGTCCTGGATGATAAAATTATTGAGGAAGCCGTAAATGCCGGTGCGGAAGAGGTCCAAATGTATAGAACCGCCTTCAGGGAAGAAATTGCCGACGATATCACTGAAAGAGCAGATGGAGAGTGGGTAGGCTACCCTGAATATGATCTCGCCTACTTTACTGAAAGAAGTGATGCAAAGCTATGCGAAGAACTTCTGGAAGAGTTTGAATAATTCTGTAGAAGCATCACAGTAACATACCTTCCAAATTGGAATAAAGCACTTGAAAAAGCCGCGGGTCATTGCCCGCAGCTTTTTACCTATTTATTGATTTTTTTCTGATACTAATAACTTACAGTCTTAGTACCTGCCTGTGCAATCAGGGCATCATTCAACGCAGCATAAGTCATGCTACCTACTATTCCATCTGCTGACAAGCCTTTGGATCGCTGAAAGGATACAACCGTACTCTTGGTCTGTGAACCAAAATACCCTGTTGGACTGGATAAGGGGTATCCTAATTTTATTAATGCATTTTGCAGAGCTGTAACATCACTACTGGACATCCCCTCCGACAAAGGCAGCCTTGACAGATAGAGAGGCTTACTGTTAATAGTGATACTGATCTCTTTCATACTGTCGTAGATGCTGCTGCTTAAAGCATCCTTCACGTAATTTCTGACGGTATATGTCCCCGGAGTCGAAGGTGTAAAGACAAATGAACTTGAAGTCCCATAGTTACAGTTGGTAACCAGAACACCATTCTTATACACTTCGTATCTGTAGCTCATACTATTAGGGCTTCCACCTGAAATGGCAGAATTCATAGTTACCGGTTTTCCCTCATAGAAATATCCTGCAGCTGTTATCCCTGATACCTGGGGCCTGCCGTATACCGTAAGAGTCATGTTTTGCACTGCATCATAGTCATTTGCAGATAACATATCCTTTACATATCCATATACCTGATAGCTTGCCGCCGTGTTTGGTACATAGGTAAAAGTGTTATCCAATGAATAATCCCTTGCAGCAACTACATTTGTGCCTGCCATTACTACAAACTTAAAAAGACTGCTGCCCGAACCTCCGGATGTACCGATGTTGTATTGTACTCCATTTCCAGTCAATACCTGACTCTGGGTACCCGTCAAAACTGCTGTCGGTTTGTCGTATACTGTAATAGCAGCAACTTTTACATCATCATAACTTCTTGAAGATACCGCGTCTTTCAAATAGGCGGTTATCTTGTAGCTTCCGGCACTATCCGGGGCAAAGGCAAATTGATTATTTGGCGAATAGTCCGTTGTTGAAAGTATTGAACCGTCCCTGTTTATTTCATACTTATATAGAGGTGAACCTGATCCACTTTGTCCAAGAGCAGTGGCATTGACAGTTTGTCCAACAAATGCTGCCGATTTATCTATAGTAAAGCTTGTTAAACTTGGGCTGCTATAAGCATTAAAAGTCATAACCTTCTTATCGTCGAAATCCGAAACTGAGAATTTATCTTTGACATATGCTTCTACTGTATAGCTTCCTGCAGCTGTGGGCACATAATCCAGTGAGGAGACATTGCTGTAATCAGCTGTTAGAACTGTGGCGGTTCCATTCTTTATTACGAATTTGTACAGGTACCCATAACCGTTTCCTGCGGTGGCTGCAGAATTTGCTGTGAGTTTATCCCCCACAAGCAGACTGTTGGTACTTAAGGAAGTACTGCTGAAAGCCGCTTTCTGGATTAAATTTTGTAAATACGTGCCCTGGTAATAAAATTTGAGAATCTGGTCAACGGTTTGTCCTGCAGTTGCACGGTTTTTAGCACCTATCTGGCTCATGCCCAGGCCATGTCCATTTCCCTTCCCCGAGAAGGTATAGATACCTGTGGCTGAATCATAGGAGACATTATACATATTACTTGGAAGTCCCAAAAAGGTCCTTGTCTTGTCCATCGTAATTGATTTTGTTCCCTGCACTCCCGCAGCGTCCTTGTATACAATATTAATATTTGATACCCTTCCGCTAGCATACTTTGTAATAGAACTCGGGTCTAATTTTATAAAGGTATCCGTAGAGGCCAGATAACCTCTGCTGACAAGGTTGGATTGTACCTGTGCATCAGTAAAGGTTCTATTTCCATTTGGCCACGGATCGCTCTCATAGGAATCCTGAACTGACCTCAAATATGGAACATTGTTTCCCCACACATTTTCACTGTTTTCAGAAACACCTCCATGCCAGGCAGAATATAGAGTTTCAACCAAATTGCCGTTATACATAAGCACTTGTCCCCTGGTTCCCTCCACAGCACTTATTGAGTTTGCATAACTTGGATTATATCCTTTGTATACCTGATATGATGTGGTATCATCGAAATCATAGCCCTTAGACACCTCATAGCCTATTCTTGAAAGAGCATAATTTCTTGCAGCCACTGCCTGGGATTTCAGAGCTTCCATTGGGAAATTATCTGACATTTCATAAGCTACCACTCCTTTTAGATAATCCTCTACATTAACACTATTTATCGGCAATATTTTACCATTCAGATTCTTAAAGGAGAAGCCTCCCATATACTTGGCAGTTAAGGTACCATTAGCTATAGTAAGTAAGTTTGATGCCGTGCCTGGTAAGAATGAAATCTGAGGATAGCTTGTCCCATTAAGGGTAATATTTGTCCCATTAACACCTAAAGAAAAAACAGTACCATCAGGATAAGCTTGTCCATTAACAGTATACTGGCCGTTCATAGTGATGGTCAGTGCTGTTGATGAAATACTGACAAGGCCTACCTTTAAATCGTTAAAATATTTACTGTTGTCAAAGGCATATGCTTTGCTGATCAGGGACGCAGGTAAGAAGGTAACAATAACCAGTGCTGAGATGATTAGAGAGATGAATCGTTTGAACATTTTCGCCACTATTCCCTTTCTATTTTTATTAATACGGAAATTTATTCTTGAATTTATCACCTAAAAAAATCGGTGAAGATTCGATATTTTTTTAGGTTAATTATTAAGGTTTAATTTTCCGTATCTGTATTAGAGGACAGTGCCCTTTTTAGACAAGTTCCCCCCCAATTAATTATCGTAGAAAGTCTCTAAAACATTGAAAGGAGAGTAGAGGCACCGTAGGAATACTCTACCAGAGCCTTTAAAACTGTATAGCAAAAAGCCAGCGGCTTAAATCCGCTGGCTCACGTTAACTCCGGTTATTAATTCTTTGAGAACTTGTATATTATTTACATCTTCACAGTGGTGTGAGGTCCCTTTGTTGGCAGACTTAAGAGAAGAACGGACTGCAGCAGGCTGTCTCTTATCTTTAACATTTCCTGCTTGAGGTAATAATTCTGC
>JAUZPH010000049.1 GCA_030706065.1 Bacillota bacterium
AGGGTGGAGGAAGTGGTATTTGATAAGAAGTCCTCCTTCTCACCTAAGGAAGTTCTTCTTCCTATCACTCAGACATTATTCTACTTTACTGAGGACAAGATAATCGAACCGGAAACAGATTCAAAGAAAATACTCATATTTTTGAGAAGCTGCGATATCCATGCAGTCAAAAGACTGGATCAGATTTATATAGAAAATGGCGGAGTGGACCCATACTATAAGGCGCTCAGGGAAAAGGCCAAGTTCGTGCTTATGGAGTGCGAGCACAGCTTTGAAAACTGCTTTTGTGTCAGTATGGAAAGCAACAGGACAGAGGATTATGCGTTCTTTGTAAGATATAAGCACGGAGAAGTTTCCGTCAAGAGCCGTGATGAGGAATTTGCAGCCATCTTCGGAGGAAATGAGGTAGAAGTCGAGCCGGCTTTCGTAGATTCAAACTATACTGTAGTGAATATTCCGTCAAACCTTGACCAGAGAATCTTCAAGTCCGCCATGTGGAAGGAGTACTCTGCGAGGTGTATAGCCTGCGGAAGATGCAGCATGGTCTGCGGCACCTGCGCCTGCTTCACAATGCAGGATATATTCTACAAGGATAACCCGAAGAGCGGTGAGAGAAGAAGAGTATGGGCATCCTGCCACGTGGACGGTTTTTCAAATATGGCCGGCGGCCACTCCTTTAGGTTGGACAAGGGTGAGAGGATGCGTTTCAAGGTAATGCATAAGGTTTATGATTTCAAGAAGAGATTCGGTTATCATATGTGTTCGGGCTGCGGCCGCTGCGACGATGTCTGCCCGGAATATATCTCTTTCGCAAACTGCGTCAACAAATTGAATGATGCAATGACGGAAATTGAAGCTCAGGAAGAGGTGAAGTAGAATGGAAAACATATATATGCCATTTATATCCAGGATAATAAGCATCACACCACATACGGATATTGATTACACCTTCAGGATGGAGTACAGCGGAAAGCCGGTAAAGCCGGGACAGTTCTTTGAGGTTTCCGTACCAAAGTACGGTGAGGCTCCAATTTCCATATGCGGTATCGGAGAAGGCTATATCGACCTTACCATAAGAAGGGTAGGAGTAGTAACGGATGTAATTCACAGCTTCTTTCCGGGAGACAAACTATTTATAAGAGGGCCGTACGGAAACGGTTTTGACATAGATATATTTAGAGGAAAAGAGGTTATAGTTGCTGCAGGAGGGACAGGCCTTGCTCCTGTCAAAGCTATCGTAGACCATTTCGCAGCAAACCCACAGGATGCCAAAAGCTTTACGGTGATGATGGGCTTCAAGTCTCCTCAAGATATACTGTTTAAAAAGGATATAGAGAATTGGACAAAGGCTATAAGCACGTTGATGACTGTAGACAAGGCTCACGAGGGATACGAAGGAAGAGTAGGGCTTATAACCGGCCTTGTAAATGAAATACCGGTAGAAAATATAACGGAGGCTCAAGTCGTAATAGTGGGGCCACCGATAATGATGAAGTTCACCGTGGGTGAATTCATCAAAAGAGGCGTAAAAGAGGAAAACATATGGGTTTCCTATGAGAGAAAGATGTGCTGCGGTGTAGGCAAATGCGGCCACTGCAAGATGGATGATACCTATATCTGTCTGGATGGCCCCGTATTTAACTATGTAGAAGCAAAGCATCTGGTGGATTAAGAAGGGGGGAGTAGGAGATGTTGGACATAAATACAAAGGGCTTGAAGAAAAATGCCTTCAGAGTAACAAAGGAGAGAGGCAAGACAGCAGTAAGGGTCCGTGTCCCCGGAGGTCATATGGAGGTGAAATACTTGTCCATACTTCAGCAGATCGCCGAGAAGTACGGCAATGGTACCCTTCATATAACCACAAGGCAGGGCTTTGAACTGCCGGGTATAGACTTCAAGGACATGCCCGCAGTAAACGAGCTTATTCAGCCGGTAATCGAAGGCCTGGAAATAAATCAGGAAATTCCCGGAAGGGGCTACACTGCGGCAGGAACGAGAAACGTTTCCGCATGTGTAGGAAATAGAGTATGCCCCTTTGCCAACTATGACACCACGGCTTTTGCTAAAAGGATTGAGAAGGCCATATTCCCTAATGACTATCACGTAAAGGTTGCGTTAACGGGATGTCCGAATGACTGCATAAAGTCAAGGATGCATGACTTCGGTATTATCGGAATGACGGAGCCGCAGTATGACGCCTACCGATGCATAGGTTGCCAGGCCTGTGTAGCCAACTGCAGGAAGAGAGCGACGGGAGCGTTATCCTTTGAGAACTTTAAAGTTGTCAGAGACCACAGTAAATGTATAGGCTGCGGAGAATGCGTAGGCAAGTGCCCCACGGGCGCATGGACAAGAAGTTCCGAGAAGTATTATAAGCTGGCTGTTATGGGACGTACAGGAAAGAAAAATCCAAGGCTTGCCCAGGACTTCATTAAGTGGGTAGATGAGGGCAGCATAATAAAGATTATATTAAATACGTATGATTTTATTGAGGAATATATTGACAGAGATGCACCGGGCGGAAAGGAGCATATCGGATATATCGTTGACAGGACAGGTTATCAGGAATACAAGAAATGGGCCCTTAAGGATGTCAATCTTGCTCCAAAAGCCGAGGTGGCAGCCAATATAAACTGGTAGTAGAAAGTAATGTGAAATAAAAAACACATGCCGTACATTTTATTGCGGGTATGTGTTTTTTTGTTCATTGCCACACATTGAATTTAATCCTCATTCTCATTTATATCCTGCTTTAATTTGATATATCCCTTTAGTTTGTCATACACGTCCGGGTTTTCTTCAATAAAGCTCAGAAAGTTCTCAAAGCATTTCAGGGTGTCCTTGTGTATAGTGTGTTCAATTTTTTCGGTTTCCTCAAGTATCTCCGATTCTCCGACACCGAGCATTCTTAAAAGGTTTTCTATGGAAGTGTGCCTTTTGAGAAGGGCTGCACCGATAGCCTTTCCCTTTTCTTCAAGCATGATAACTCCATACTTTTCATATTTCAAAAGCTTCTTGGCGGACAGCCGCTGAACCATCTTCGTAGCTGATGGAGGCTGCACATTAAGGGCACTTGAGAGATCATGGATTCTTGTAAAGCCTGTGTCTGAGGACAGTCTGCAAATCATCTCAAGGTAGTCCTCCATTGAAGCAGTCAGCAGATTGTCTTCTTTTTTCATATATTCACTAAAGGTATAAAAGTCTTTGCCGCTCACATAAACACCTCCTTTTAGGGAATAGAGGCTCCTACTAAATTATATGCGGAGGCCAGTAGAAAAATTACTTTTGTGTAACATTTATTCCTCAAGCTACATAATTTGTATTAGGAATAAAGTTAGATGAGACTAAAAAGCTTAGCCTTTAGTAACATTAATTATCTTTTGAAAGACTCCGGAAGAAAGGTGTGTTAACTTTGAGCAGTGAATATGGATTAGTATTGAGAAAGACGGAGGTTAATAGGAGGATTTCTGTCAGATTGAAAAGCCTGTTGAGTTTCCTGGGGCCAGCATTTATTGTAAGTGTTGCATATATAGATCCCGGTAACTTTGCAACAAATATCAGCGGGGGCTCAACTTTTAATTATAATCTTTTATGGGTAATACTTTGGAGTAATCTTATAGCCATATTTCTTCAGATTATGTCGGCAAAGCTTGGTATAGCCACTGAGGCAAATCTGACAGAGATGTGCCGGAGAGCCTTTTCAAGAAAGGCTAATTGGTGCTTCTGGGTAGTTGCCGAACTGGCGGCAATAGCTACCACCATGGCAGAGTTTTTGGGTGGAGCTTTGGGCTTCTATCTGCTTTTTGGGATACCGCTGCCGGCGGCGGGGCTTCTTACCGGTGCGGTAACCTTTATAATAACCTATATGCAGAAATACGGCCAGAGGGCGGTGGAGGTCATTATCGCAGTCTTTGTGGCAGTCATATGTATTTCCTATACCATTGAGTTATTTCTTGCAAAGCCCGATTGGGGCGCTGTTGGAATTCACACATTAATGCCTTCGCTGCCAAATGGCCAGGCGGTGCTTATCGCAGTAGGTATGCTGGGGGCAACAGTTATGCCTCATGTCATATACCTTCATTCCCAACTGGTACAGCACAGAAACGAGGGCATGACAGCGGAAGAAAAGAAACGACATCTTAAGATGGAAAAGATAGATGTCATCGTGGCTATGAATATAGCCTTTATTGTAAATGCAGCCATGGTTATAGTCTCTGCGGCAGTCTTCAACAGACAGGGCCTGGTGGTGGATTCCATTGAACAGGCCCATCGCTCCCTTGAACCGCTGCTGGGGGCTTTATCCAGCGGGGCCTTCGGGATCGCCCTTCTGGCCTCTGGATTTTCCTCCTCCACCGTCGGTGCCATGGCAGGGGAGACTGTCATGGATGGCTTCGTGGATGTCAAGCTCCCTGCCGTAGTGAGAAGGCTCATAACCATGATTCCGGCTCTCATAGTGATAGCCGTTGGAATAAATCCAATGCAGGCCCTGGTACTCAGCCAGGTATGTCTGAGCTTTGCACTGCCAGTAGCAATCATACCCATGCTCATAATCACCTCCAGGAAGGACCTGATGGGCAGCTTTGCAAACAGGCGCTGGGTCAAAACCATAGGCGTCATAATTACAGGCGTAATAGTAACCATGAACGCCGTACTGCTTTACCTGACTTTCACTGGAAGTGTATAGACAGTGACCGATTTTATCACTTGGAAGCATATTTGTTTTAGTAGTCACGGGGACAGAACTCAGCTACAGAGACTAACCTCCTCGTAGAGTTCTGTCCCGAATTTAGATGTAGATAAGATCTCTGTCCCGACTTTAGGTATAGATAGAAGCTCTGTCCCGATTTTTATAAGTAGATAATAGATAGTTATAAATTTAGACTCGCCAGCATAGGAAATAAAGAGGTGATGTTTAGATGAATTGGTCTGACGAAATAAAGGTATTGGAAAAGGCAATAAAGCAGGATAAGCATGAAAAGCAGAAACTTGAAGGTCATTTGAGAAACAACAGTGCAGAAGATTCCAAGTATTTTTCCGAGTTGATCATTAAAAAAGGACTGGCAATTCAGAACCTGCAGTCAAGACTGCAGATGGCAATAATAAAACTGGCAGAGGATGAAGAGGAAGAATAGTATAAACTATTTTCTACATAAAAAAACCAAGGGAATCCCTTGGTTTTGATTTTTGCTCTATTGGAAACTATGAATTTACTATATGTGAATAGCCCGAAGACAATAAAATGATAACAGATATATGACGGCTGAAATGTACAACATAGGAAACCGCTTAATTGGCAACTGTCTTGACATATGAATCTCTAAGCTTTGGTATATACGCCGGCATGACTATATTGTCGGAGGGTTCCACCAGTACAAAGATGTCCCGCATCCTTCTAAGTATCTGAATTGGCCCATCCTCGTTCTGTATATAGTTGTAGAGCTGCTCCTTGTTTCCTATGGCACATATTTCGAATGGAGCAGGAAGCTTAATTCCGTCCACATCAATAAACTCTCCAAAACACTGTATTGAGGAGGAGCCTATTACCCTTATACCGTTTATGGTAATGGCTTTGGCACCTTTGCTTCTCAATGTATTAACCAGTGTAAAAAGGTCGGAATTGTGAATTATGGACAGAGCATTATTGGTGGTTATATCTGTATCATAGCTGTGGTCTTTGACAGTAATCTTTATGCCCTGGCCGCTAACCGGAGTGGTGCCTAACAGCAGCCGGGTATTCTCAAGTTCCGTCTCCATCTCTTTGGTTACTCCGGAGGAGGTGCTGGCCTGGTACTTTTCCAGCTTTATATTATTTTTTCTGGTTTCCTCCGATACGCTCATTATATCCTTAAGCAGCTGCTGCTTGGTATCAGTAAGCTTCATATATTCTTGTGAGCTTACCATGACGGCAGCGTTATTGCTTCCGAAGCTGATATTAAAGGATATGAGAAGCCCAATCAGTATGGAGGCTATAAAAGTAAAGACCTTCATTTCATTTCCCTTCATGATATCCCTCCATCCCTACTTGTTCTTTTCATCATTCTTAAGCCCGTCGGTACTTAAGGGCAGGCTGTAGTGCGGTATAAGTATATCCTTGACTTTTTTCACTGTAGCGGTGTAAGCGGGCAGATGCCCGGAAGCGAGGGTATTATAATGGTTAAGGTCATATTCCATCGTATCCGGATTGCCTATAGCCTTGATGGTAACGAGTTCATTCAACGGAACTAAGGAATCATTTACTCTTAAACGGGCATTATCGGACATTTCAATGACAGATTGTGCTGTAACCCTTATGTCATTTATGCTTATAGCTTCTGCAGATGCGTAGTAGAGTTCATTTATCAGATAGACTACGTCTGTTTCATCCATGGAATCCATATTATTAAATATCTTGGACTTGGGGGCCAGGTAAAGTACAATGCCTTCGCCAGTAACATCGGTCATGCCAAGAAGCTTCTTGTTTCTTTCAAGCTCTTCCTTTACGCTGCTTGCGTACTGGCTGGTGGCAGAAGCCTTTTCCTCATAGGATTTTATCTTCGCCAGGAAATCACTGTTTTCCTTATTGGCAGCGTCCTTCTCCTGTTTTAGCTGCTCGATTTCAGAAACAATGCTGAGTTGGTTTCGTGATGAATTATCTATAACAACAGTATGGTGCTTCCAATAGTCAATAAATCTATTGATAAGAAGGAAACCCAGGATTGCAAATACAAGGGCACTCATAGCTTTTGAAAATATCTTTCTCATAAATTCTCACCCAATCAAGATTATATGTACATTTACAGATGCGGAAATTTAAACCTTTAGTATTCGCCTGAGAAAATATCGAATCTTCACCGATTTTTACGTATGTAAAATTTCATCATATATCGCGGATAAAATATCCAATCTTCACGGATTTTTATTGTTACTCATTCAAAAAAAATTTTACATACAAGGCGATAAATTAAAATGTAAATTTCCGCATCTATATATACGTTAATTATATAACAACGGACAGCGAATAATATAGTTATTTGAATATTTCCGATAAAAATTTATATATACTGCCTAACCTTGATTTCTAATATGAAAAACAGCAGCCGTCAAATATTTATACTGACAAGCTGCTGTTAAAGGCGCATTCGAAGAACCTATTCCCTTTTTCTCCTTACAAGAGATGAAAAGAAACTCAGGATGGCGGCTATAATGATGAAAATAACCACTGCCACTATTATGTCAAAGGCGTCATTCATTATGCCCTGCAGCCTCCAGCCAATCCTGTTGAGGCCCATAGTAAAATGATAGGTAATAATCTGTACCACATAGCCCAGCAGCAGGATAAGTATAGCAATCATCCCGGCAGACGCACCTTTCTTTATTCCAAGCAGAAAGCAAAGAACGGTAAGCACAATAAAGGTCGTTAGAGTTATCGGAAAGCTGTTGTGCCCATAAAAGCTGTACATATAATACATCAGAATCCCCCTCCCAAAAATAAATAAGCTTCCATATTAAAAGTAAGGATAATTATGAATAATAAGCTAATGCTTACATTTATGTATATTATTATACAATAACACTCTTTGAAAATACATAATAAATAAGAAAATAATATTCATAAGGCTTGAAGGCCGCCGGGGTTAAGTATAAAATGTATGTAAGCTATAAGAGGATGTGAAAAATATAGTCATTCTTTTTCGCGGGTCACTCATGGTAGGCCACGAGTGATATAGCGAAACTTATAGAATGACTTTTTTCACAGGCTCCTAAAGGGAAACCTACGAAAATACTTGCACGGATCTTTTGGAGGTGTACGATTTGAAGAAAAGCAAGGGAAGTGACAAAAACAAGGGACTACAGACTAAGCAGAAAGATTTTAGAGTTTTATCCCTCGCAGAAAGAGTAAAATGTTTTTTTGTCAGGCCATCGGAGTTATTTGGCCAATATGAGAGGTCTTCATCCTATAAAGGACTGTTTTTTGCAGTAGCGGTATTGACCACTGTCTTATTTGCAGTGAATCATATCTTATTTCCCAATGCGGTGAATGATATAATCGGACAGATGAGGCCCGAGGCAGCACAGGAAGCCACATCAGTATCTCCAGTGCTTACAGCCGTCACCATACTGGCGTCAATACTTCTGGCATTTGTTATCATATGGATAGTATCCGGTATTTATTATATTTTGGTTTCCGCCTTTAACAGGAGGCTCCTGTACAGACAGGCTGTGTGCATTTATTCTGTTGCCTTTATCTCCACCCTTATCGGGGAAATAATAACAAGTGTATTCAATGCTGTGGCGGATGGGCTGCTCGATTTTAAGACAGGGCCTTACGCAGATGTGGCTATTGGACAATTTAATATATTCCATATATGGAGCCTTGTTCTCATCTATATTGGGATAAAAACAATGACCGGGCTTCCCAGGAAGAAGATTATCACTGTCATGGCAATTGTTGCTGCAGGTTCCATTCTGACAGGCATGACAAGAGCTGCAGTTGCTCAGATGTTCTAGTGAAGCACTGCATACGCAGGCATATTGCTGCCGGTGTATATGAAATGAAAAGGCCATCCTGCAAAGGATGGTTTTTTGATATTGAGAAAATCGGACCGTTTATATATAATAAATAAGTTGTAAATAATTATAGAGTATAATATTTAGAAAGATATAACTCCGGTGTGAGGAGGGATTTGTTTGCCGATAAAGGAACATCCGGATTATCCAATGGAAAAGGAAAGACTTGATTATACAATAGATTACCTTGGCAAGACCCTTGGGGCTACGGAAAAATTCATAAGGGTATATAAAGGCAATGTGGCAAATGCCAGAGAGGGCTTCGACCCGGAGGATGCCAGCGCAATATTTGTCAATATGCTGCTGAACTCAAAGCTTATGGATAAGGCACAGAAGAATTACTATAATTACAAGAAAGCCAAGGCTAAGCCATACTTTGCCAGGATAGATTTTAAGAAAGAGGGCGAGGGAAGTGTAAACCGGCTATATATAGGTAAAACTTCCCTTATAAGGCCCGAGGACAACGAGCTTATCATTGTGGACTGGAGAGCACCGGTGGCAGCCCTGTATTATGAGGGGCGTCTTGGTGAGACTGCCTATGAGGCACAGGACGGGGAGGAGCTTGGTGAACTATCTTTGAAGAGGCAGTTTACTATAAAGGATGGAGAGCTGGAGGGAATATTCGATATTGACATAACTACAAACGACGAGCTTCTGCAGGCATCTCTGGAGGCCGGTGCCGAGAGTCGGCTGAAGGATATCGCGGCAACGATTCAGGCGGAACAGAACAGGATTATACGTGCTCCGATGTTTAAACCTCTTATGGTTCAGGGTGTGGCAGGCAGCGGCAAGACGACAATAGCACTGCATAGGATCGCCTACTTTGTATATACCTACGAGGCCACCTTCGATCCGGAAAACTTTTTGATTATAGCGCCAAACAACCTGTTTATCAACTATATTTCCGAGGTACTGCCGGAGCTCGGAGTTGAAAATGTACAGCAGAGCACCTTCGTTGATTTCATGAATTCGCTTCTGGGCAAAACCTTGAAGCTTACAGACAGTAATGAGAAACTGATGTATATAATCCACCACCCAGGAGAAGAAGAAACGGGACTAATAAAATGGGCAAGCGCCTTTAAGGGCTCCATGGAATTCAAGGAAATAGTGGAAGACTATATGAGGGATATAGAGCTTAACTTTGTTCCGGAGGTGGACTTTTCTATCGGAGGAAGGGTGCTGATGACTTACGGCGAAATGAGGAGGATGTTCCTTGAGGACCTGATTTATCACCCTTTTCATAAAAGGATAGATGAGATAAAAAAAAGCCTGAAGAATAAGCTCAAGCTGGTAAACAAGAAGATGCTTTCCTCTGTGGAGGATCTATATTATACAAAGATGGAGAAGGTACGGCGTACGGTAACCGATACGGAAGAAAAGAGAGTTCTCATAACTGAGCTGGCGGAGCGCAGGGACAGGGATATGAAAAAGCTTACCGCCGAGCTGAAGGAAAGCGTTAAGGAATACGGAGAGAAATATCCTCAGGATACCCTGGAAGAATACTACAAAAAACTCATATCCAGCCCGGATATGCTCAGGAAGTATTCAAAGGGACCATTGCCTGAAAAAGAATTAATCTACTTGTGCGAGACCAGTAGAAGACGTATGGAAGATAAGAAATTCGAGCTTGAGGATTACGCAGCAATGGTATATATGAAGCAGAAGATATTTGGCTTCTCTAAAAAGGTGGGCATTAACAGCGCCGTGGTGGATGAGGCTCAGGATTTCAGCCTTTTTCAGTTTTTTACTCTAAAGAAAGTATTGAATTCAGGGATGATAACCCTGCTGGGAGACCTGTCCCAGGGTATACATTCCTACAGGGCCATAGACAACTGGCAGGAGGTACAGGAAAAAATCTTTGGAATCAGGGACAGCAGCTATATGACATTGGAACAGAGCTATAGAACAACCATAGAGGTCATGGAACTTGCCAATGAGGTGATAAAAAAGCTGAATAAGGAAGACATGATAATTGCAAAGCCGGTAATAAGGCACGGTGAAAAGCCTGAAATAAGAGATTTCAAAAGGTCAGCAGATCTCATTTCTGCCTTGGAAAACAGCCTTTCTGAAATGAAGGGGAAAGGCTATAAGTCTACTGCAGTAGTATGCAAAACGGAAAAAGAGTGTGAAAAAATAAAGAAGGTCCTGGATAAGAGAGGCGTTGCAGATAGTAAGATTCTCACTGAAAAGCTTCACCAGTACGAGGCAGGGGTGATAATTGTACCGTCTCACTTGGCTAAGGGTCTGGAATTTGATGTGGTATTCATAGTCAATCTGGAGGAAAGCTATGGATACAACGAACTGGATATAAAACTCCTTTATGTAGCTATGACCAGAACCATGCACAGATTGTTTGTTTATCACATGGATGGAAAAATGCCTCTGTTGGAGGAGGCTGGTATAGACAAAGGCTCGTCATAGTATGACGGGCCTTAAAAAAATCCTTTGACAATCAACATAATTCCGATAACTGCTAAAGGTACGCCAATAACTGCGCCAATTACCGTCAGGCAGAGGGCAATTCCGGCTATAAGAAAGACTGCTCCCAAAAGGATGGCAATCAGTGAACCGGTGAGCCGGATCAGGGCTTCTATGAGGCGAAAGATTCCTTTGATCATGGCAAAGCTCCTTTATAATTCCATATATTAATAATTATACATGATGATTGTAAAAAATACCATTGATGTGGAGTCCGAAGTTAAAAGAGTGTATATCTATGGGTAAAAGAAAATATGAATCTGTAAACAGCCGGCTGAGGCCGGCTGTTTATTTTTTATACCCGGTATAATGTGACAGTTATGTGGATAACATAAGCAAAACAGAAATTTACTGTGAAATTTCTTTGATTTTCCGGAAGGTCATTAGTGGCCGCCGGATACGAGGAAAGGAGGAAAAGGCATGAAGAGGTGGAAACGATATATTGTTCTCGCAGTTCTATGGGCATTACTGCTGGCAGTACTCTATAAATTTGGACTTATAACTACTGATATTCATAAGCTTAAGGCAGTAATAAAACAGGATATGTACAGCATGATGGCCCTGTTCATATTTATGTCATTTGCCCGCATAGCTGTTTTACTCCCGGATACCATATTCATGGTTCTTGGGGGGATATGCTTTGGGCCTGTACTTGGTTTTATTCTATCTATGATAGCCTTCATTTTCACAGAGGCCGTAATATACATAATTGGCAGGTATATAGCAGGAAACTGGCTGAAAAATTATTTAGGGAGCAAGTATAAAAATGTCTTTCAGCTTTTGAAGAGATACGGCTACGAGTTTTTAGCCCTCGGAATTTTGTGTCCTGTGCTGCCGTCGGATCTGATATGTTTTGGTGCGGCAGTCCTTGGCTATGAGTTTAAGAAATACATAATAACTACCACTATTTCTAATATACCGATGCTGCTTTTGTACAGTTTTATCGGAGAGGGCCTGGGAAGCTCTGCAATCTATAACCTGATGCTGATATTAATCGTAGTGCTGATTGCCAACTATACAGTTATGATGTTTAAAAAACTGAGAGAGGAAAGCAAGGCTTTCGACACAGTATAAAAAGGGCTGCCCGCGATGGAATTAAAATTCCAAAGGCGGTGCAGCCTTTTCACATTACCAGAGGTTATGGACATGTGGCTTGATATAATTATCATATACCTCTCTTACTTTACCCATTTCTCTCTCGCTGAGAGCCGGAAGTCCTGCAGCATCGAGATTGGACTGAACATGTTCCGCTCTGCTTGCACCCGGAATTATGCAGCTTATGGCGTCGTACATCAGAATCCACCTCAAGGCGTGTTTTGACAGAGGTACATTATCAGGGAATACCTTTTTAAGCTCCTCGACGGCTTTAAGGCCAAGCTCATAGTCCACTCCAGAGAAGGTCTCGCCCTTGTCGAAGGCTTCACCCTTTCGGTTAAAGAACCTGTGGTCATCCTTGTTGAATACCGTCTCACTGGTGAACTTTCCGGTCAGCAGGCCGCTGGCCAAGGGAACTCTTACGATAATACCCACATTTTTTTTCTTTGCTTCTTCAAAGAAAAGCTCTGCAGGCTTCTGACGGAACATGTTGAAGATTATCTGAACCGTCGAAACCCCAGGATACTCAATGGCCTTAAGGGCTTCCTCAACCTTCTCGACGCTGACTCCGTAGTTTAATATCTTACCCTGCTTCTTCAGGTCATCAAGAGCCTGGAACACCTCGTCCTTATAATATACCTCTGTAGGAGGGCAGTGAAGCTGAATAAGATCCAGGGCTTCCACATCCATACTTTTGAGGCTGTTTTCTATGAAGCAGGTAATATTCTCACTGTTATAGCCTTCAGAAATATGAGGATTAAGGAATCTGCCGCATTTTGTTGCCACGTAGACCTTTTCGCTTCTGCTCTTTAAGACTTTTCCTATGTACTTTTCGCTTAAACCGCCGTTGTAAACATCGGCAGTATCTATAAAGTTGATTCCGGAATCGATGGCTTTGTTCAGTATA
>JAUZPH010000490.1 GCA_030706065.1 Bacillota bacterium
GAGATCTTCAGCCTGCTCTGCAGGATAAATGATGAACTGGGTATTGCCATAATCATGATAGAGCAGAGAGTAGATTGGCGGCTCCACAACATAGACAGAATTCTTTTCATGGAGAAAGGTTCAATAGTCTTTAACGGTAATATCCATGACTTCTTTTTCACCGGCAGAGAGGAATATCTTACTCCGGTACTGAAGATGGCGAGATACCTTCGTCTGAATACTTTCCCCAAATCCTTAAAGGATATAAGAAGAGCTGCCAGAGATGCAGCACCAAAGGTTCGTGGAAGGGTAGAATTTGAAAGTGACACCAGTCAGAATTCCTGTATTGAACTTCAGGGTATAAAAGTTAGTTTGGAAAATAATGAGATACTAAAGGGTATAAACTTGAAGATAAAAAGCGGTGAATTTGTATCTGTTATGGGGGCTAATGGAGCAGGAAAGACAACTCTCATCAAGGCTATATGCGGATTATACAGGTATGAGGGCAGTATCAAGCTCGGAGGCAGTGAAGTAAAAAAGCATAAACTCAAGGAGATTGCCTCTAAGATAGGCTATGTATCTCAAAATCCAAATGATTATATTTCTAAGGAAACGGTGTATGATGAAATAAAATTCACATTGGATAATTTCAACATAACCGATGAGAACAGAATCGCCAGGGTAATGGATAAGCTGCACCTGACAGAGCTGAAGGACAGAAACCCGAGAGATTTAAGCGGCGGAGAGAAACAAAGGACTGCTATTGCATCGGTTATGGTCATGCTGCCTGAAATTCTGATTCTGGATGAGCCTACCAGAGGTATGGACCTCGTTCTGAAGAATGAGCTAGGGCTGCTGTTAAAGGAAATGAATGCTGAAGGGAAAACCATAATACTGGTGACCCATGATATGGATTTTGCAGCGGAGTTTTGTACCAGGCATGTATTGATGTTTTCAGGTAAAATTGCGGCAGAAGGCACCATCAAGGAGGTTATGGGCGACAACTTGTACTATACCACCGGTATTAATAAAATATTCAGAGATATAAATAGTGATGTCTTTACATTAAAGCAATTGGAGAGAGAGTAAATGAAGAAGATTTTTTTTGGATTGGCAATGCTTTTGTCATTGCTGCTCATTCTGCTCTGTATGAGTGTTTTTAACAACAGCACCGCTGCTGTATATATACTGCTGGCAAGTATTATACTTGGTAGCTATGCCTATCTTGAGATAAGCTCTCTGGGGCCTAAGGAGCTTGCTCTCATTGGAACATTGAGCTCCTTCGCGGCGGTTATGAGGGTACCTTTTGCAGCAATTCCTAATGTACAGCCCTGTACCTTCATTGTTGCAGTGAGTGGTTATATATTCGGGCCCTACAAGGGTTTTCTTGTAGGAATCAATACAGCCTTTATATCCAATATATTCCTTGGACAAGGACCTTGGACACCTTGGCAGATGGCTGCCTGGGGAACAGTGGGTTTTCTCTCAGGCATACTTGGGAAAGTGGCGGATAGGAAAGGGAAGGTTATGAAGGTGGAGTATTTTGCGGCTTTATGCTTTGGCTATGGCTTTCTCTTCGATTGGATAATGAATCTCTGGCATGTTCTTGGATTTGTAAGGCCCATCAATATATATACCATAACCGCAGCGTATATATCAGGCCTGGTTTTTGATATAATGCATGCTGCCGGAAATTTTGTTTTTGTAATGGTGTTTTATGAGAAAGTCTGCAGGATACTTTTAAGGTTTAGAAGGAGATTTGATGTTTCCTATGAATGAGGGTTTAACGGCCAACACTGGACTTATAAATTTACACATTGGCAAAGAAATAATTTAGAGGAGTTTTATAATGAAGAAAAGAGGATTTTTATTTATAGTTTTGTTAAGTTTTATATTAAGTATTTTCAGCTGCGTTGGCATAAAAGCAGGAGCTGCTGAGCTGCCTGAAGTGAATATCAGAGTAGAGGGAATTACAGGTACGATAGCCGAAGGCAAGGCACAGGGGGCAACGGTGGAAGCATGCCTGACAAGCTTTTTAAATGAGAGAAGTATAGAGAATAATATAAGCGGCGGATGGATTCAGTCAATAGCAGGCCTTCAAAATCCTCAGTATGGAGAGAATAACTATTGGGGATATATATGCAAGGATTCCAGCGGAACATATATGCCTGAGAATGGTGTAGATAAACAGGAAACCAAAGGAGGAGAAACTTATGTTGTTTACTACGGGGATTGGAAAAGAATAACCTTTGTAAACTCTATTGAGTTTTCCCCTCAGATACCAAGGGAAGGCAGTGAATGCACAATAACTTTTTCAGAAAATGGTTGGAATGGCAAGGTACCAGTTAAAAATGCGCTGGTAAGATTTGATGATTCCAATTACATAACGGATGACAATGGAAAGATAACTATAAGTGAAATGAAGACAACGGACAATGGACAGCATCCATACATGATCAGCGGATATGAAACCAATATTACTCCATCGGTGGTAATGGACAAGGGCATTTTCACAATAGACGGCATTCATTCCCCCTCCATAGATTACAATCCCGATAACTATGACAAATTGGATAACAGCGGCATACAGAAAGATATACCCGCTGAGATAAAAGCGCTGACAGAGTACCTTTCCGGTAATAATGATAACCCCTGGACTGCAGTAACCCTTTCGAGGTTTGGAATAAAGGCCGGGGAAAGCTATCTGAAGGAGAGCGGAGACTTCATCAATGAATACGGTATTGAAAATATGAGCAATACGGACCTGGAAAAGCTGATTCTGAATTTGACATCTACAGGCTATACACCATACAGCTTCGATGGAAAAGACCTGGTCAAAGAGTTATTGGACAGGGATATAAACGGATTTCTCAATAATGACAGCATCTTTGCATTAATTGTATATCATAATGTGGGGGTAAAGAATCAGTATAAGATAACGGATACTGTTCTAACAGACAAGATATTGAAGAGTGCCGTAAAAGTACAGAAGGGCACAGTGGAACTGACTGGCTGGAACCTTCAGGGCTCAGATATCAATCCGGACATGACGGGAGCGGCACTCAGCGCCCTGGCGCCATACAATGATGAAAAGCATCCGGAGGTTCAGCAGAGTATACAGAAGGCAGTGGTAGCACTGTCTGAGCTGCAGACGGAAAACGGATATCTGCCGGACAGTGACGGAATCTTCTCGGAAAGCCTCTCCTATGCGATAACCGGATTGGCAGCGGTGGGAGTTAATCCCGAAGGGGTTCAATTTACAAAACTCAAGGGCGACCTTATATCTGCACTGTTATCTTTCAAAGGTACAGCGGGACAGTATAAGCATTCTTTGACCGGCGGTAATGATTATGTCGCAACACAGCAGGCACTTATGGCATTATATTCTTACAATGAGTCGAAAAAA
>JAUZPH010000491.1 GCA_030706065.1 Bacillota bacterium
TAATGCCAGTAGATTGGGGATACATAATATAGAACCGCATATTATGGATGCAGGTGTTTTTAATGAGAAACTTGTTGAGAAATTTGACAGAGTTCTTGTAGATGCCCCATGTTCAGGGCTAGGAATTATAAGAAAAAAACCGGAAATAAAATGGTTCAAATCCATGGAGGAAATAAAGGGCCTCTATCCTATTCAGGAAAGTATATTGAAAAATGCTTCCGGTTATCTGGTAAATGGAGGAGCTCTTGTATATGCCACCTGTACTTTGAATGTTAAAGAAAATGAGTACAGAGTAAGAAACTTTCTGAAGGAAAATAGGGATTTTTATATAGATAGGCTTTTCTTTGGAAAACGTGATAATTTTCTTTATTCCGAGGAAGGAATGCTTACAATACTTCCTGATAAGGATATGGACGGATTTTTCATAGCAAGGTTAATAAAGGGTTTAAAGAACGAAGCATAACTTATACATGATTCAAAATACTGAATCTTCATCAGTTTTTGAGCATGAATAAGTAATAAAAGTTTTATAACCCTATAAAAAAATGTAGGAGCATAACAAATGGAAAATATCTTGGATCAAAATTTAGAGGAACTTCAAAATTGGATGGAAAAAAACAGTGAAAAAAAATTCAGGGCAAAGCAGGTTTTTGACTGGGTTTATGATGGAATCTATGATTTTGATTCCATGGGCAACCTGCCACAGGGTTTAAAGTCAAAGCTTGCTTCATATTTTTATATTGACATACCTGAGATTGTTGAGGCTTATAAGTCGGAAATAGATGGCACGGTAAAGCTTTTGAATAGATTTAGGGACGGGAATATAATAGAATCGGTAATCATGAAATATAAATATGGTAACACCATTTGCATTTCCTCGCAGGTAGGCTGCAGGATGGGATGTAAATTCTGTGCCTCCACCTTAAATGGAATAGTGCGAAACTTAAGCGCCGGAGAAATTATATCAGAGATTATTGCTGGAGGAGCTTATATCAGCGAGAGGATATCCAACGTAGTAATAATGGGCAGCGGAGAACCTCTGGATAACTACAATAACATCATTAAGTTCCTGGAGCTTGTGAATTTAGAGCATGGCTTGAACATAGGACAAAGGCATATAACCTTATCTACCTGTGGATTGGTTCCTAAAATATATGATTTGGCAAATAAAAAGCTTCAGATAACCCTTGCAATTTCACTTCACAGCTCTAATGATGAAGAAAGAAGAAAAATAATGCCAATAGCCAATAAATATTCAATTGTTGACATTATGGAGGCATGTAAATATTATATAGATATGACAGGGCGAAGAATAACTTTCGAATATGCACTTATACATGGTGAAAATGACGCCAAAGAGGATGCTTATGAGCTTGTCGGGATATTAAGGGGCATGCTCTGCCACGTCAATCTCATTCCAATGAATGAAGTGAAGGAAAGTAAACTTAAAAAGTCAACAAACCAGAATGTGAAGACCTTCAGGGATATACTTGACAGTTCAGGAATAGAAGTTACCATAAGAAGAGAATTGGGTGCAGACATCAACGCGGCCTGCGGCCAGCTACGGAAGAGCTATTTGGAAAGCCATGATTAAAGGCATTATTATGCTTTATATATAAGTTATTTGGTGAGGAAGGGGTGAGTTTATGCTAGGCGCTTTATCGGATGTGGGAAATGTAAGACAATTAAATGAAGACTATATGGCGTATTTTGAAGATGAAGTAGTAAGTGTGTACTTAATCGCGGACGGAATGGGTGGACATAATGCAGGAGAAATAGCCAGTGCTCTGGCAGCTGAAAAGGTAATAGAATATATTAAGAAACATAAAGAAGAGGAAGAACTGAAAGAATTAATCAGAAACTCCATAATGTACGCCAACAGGGCAGTCTTTGACAAATCTGAGGGGAGCTACAGCTTAAAAGGAATGGGGACAACTATTACGGTTTACATCTCAAATGGAGAAAAATGTATGGTAGCAAACGTTGGGGACTCCTGCTGCTACATAATACGGGATGACGAACTGTCAAAGGTTACCAAAGACCATTCGCTGGTTCAACAGTTAATAGATGAGGGAAGTATAACAGAGGCTGAAGCAAGGCGGCATCCAAACAAAAATATAATTACAAGGGCTCTGGGTACCGGAGAAGATGTGGTTGTCGATATTTTCGATTTACAAAAGGAAGGTTTGGAAAAGGTTATACTTTGCACTGACGGACTTATTAATGATGTTCAGCCGGAAGAGATACTGGATTGCATAAAAAGGAATGAGAATAACGCAGAAGCTTGTCGGGAACTCATCGATTTGGCAAAGGTAAGAGGCGGCAGAGATAATATAACCGTAATGGTTATAGAAGGGGAGTGTAGTAATGATAGGAACCATATTAAACAGCAGATATGAACTGCTTGAGAAGATAGGCGAAGGCGGCATGGCTGTAGTTTATAAAGCCCGATGCCATAAGCTTAATCGATATGATGCAGTCAAGGTGTTGAAAAGAGATTATGCCAACGATCCTGCAGTAGTTGAAAAATTCAAAAGAGAAGCTACAGCTGTGGCCAATCTTTCAGATACGAATATAATTAACATTTTTGATGTAGGGACACAGGGAGATATCCATTACATAGTTATGGAGTATGTAAAAGGAAAGACTCTGAAGGATGTAATCTTACAAAATGTAAGGCTGAGCTATGAGAGAGCCATTGATATCGCGGTTCAGATAGCCAAAGCGCTGGACTGTGCCCATAGAAACAATATTATTCACAGGGATGTAAAGCCGCAGAATATATTGGTGACAGAGGACGGAGTAGTAAAGGTGACGGATTTTGGCATAGCCAAGGCTTCCAGTTCCGTTACAATAACAAATTCCAATAAAGTCATCGGATCAGCCCATTATTTTTCCCCGGAACAGGCAAAAGGTACTTTCGTAGATGCAAGAGCTGACATATATTCTCTTGGGATAGTATTATATGAGATGGTGACCGGGAAGGTTCCCTTTGATGCCGAAAGCCCCGTGACCATTGCAATTAAGCATATACAGGATGTTCCGGTGCCTCCAAGGCAACTTAACAGCAATATTCCTGAAAGCCTGAGCAGGCTGATTATGAAGGCAATTGAGAAGGATCCAAATAACAGATATCAAACTGCAAGAGAGATGCTTATGGACCTCCTCAGGTTACAGAAGGATTTGAATTACGAAATAATTCCTACGGCAGTGGAAAAGGACTATACAAGGGTAATGAACCCGGTAAATGTCTCAAGTAACCATGTTGATGATATAGAGGACGAGGGCGTAGACAATAAGACAAAAAAAATCATCATTGGAGTTTTAGCCGGAATTTTAGTTTTGGCTCTTGGCATTGTAGCTGCTTTTGCAGCAGGTGGA
>JAUZPH010000492.1 GCA_030706065.1 Bacillota bacterium
AACAGCCAATGATTAAACGGAACCGGATAGGTACCGAATACCCCCTGCAAAAATGGAGTATATATCAGGACTGCAGTCAAGGCTAATTCAAAGATAACTCCTACGTTCAGGAGTTTATTTGTAAATATCCCTATACTGAACATGGATGCAACTTCCGTACGGCATGCAAATACGTTAGCCACCTGCATTATTACAATTCCTAAAAAACTCATGGTTGCAGCCTGCCTTGCAAGTGGAGAGTCTACCGGTAGAACCTGCCCCCAGTGCCATCCTCCACTGTACAATACCCAGAAATATCCTGCCAGTACCGCAGCCGAGTTAATTAAACCCAGTAACATATACCCTCTGAAAAACAACGAAAAATTCAGCAGCTTTTCCTTTGGTGATTTCGGAGGCCTATCCATAACACCGGGTTCCGGCAGCTCCACACCAAGTGCAAGGGCAGGCAGAGTTTCCGTGCCAAGGTCTATGGCCAAAATCTGCATTACTGTTATCGGAAGCGGTATATTGAACAATGAGAACAATATATATGGTATGGCCTCCGGAGTCAAATGAGCTAAGATATAGGTTATGAATTTTCTCACGTTGTCATATACCGCTCTGCCTTCTTCTATGGCGCTTACTATGCTTGCAAAATTATCATCGGTGAGCACCATGGTTGCAACCTCTCTGGCCACGTCCGTACCCGATTTGCCCATGGCTATACCTATGTCCGCCTTCTTCAGGGCCGGTGAATCATTTACCCCGTCACCGGTAACAGCAACTACCTCGCCCATTTCTTTAAGGGCTGCAACAACTTTCATTTTATGCTCCGGAGCAACCCGGGCAAATATAATTTCTTTTTCCGTCAAAGCATCTTTTAAATCCGTATCTGTAATCTTATCCAGATCATTTCCCGTAATTATTCTCGGATGTCGGCTTTTTACGATTCCTATCCTCCTTGCTATGGATTCTGCTGTCAGTCCATAGTCACCTGTGATCATTATTATCTTTATTCCGGCCTTTTGAGCCTGCTTTACTGCCTTTTCCACTTCCGGCCTAGGCGGATCCATCATGGCTGCAAGTCCCACAAAAACCAATTCATTTTCAGTATTTTCGACCGTGAAGTCCCTACCATCCTTATCCATTCTCTTATAAGCCATTGCCAGAACCCGTAAGCCTTCCTCTGCAAATCTGTCATTCTGATCAATAATCCTTTGAATGTCGTCTTTCTCCAGTTTCTCGATTCTGCCATTTCCTTTAAGAATATAGCTGCATACGGATACAGTCTCTTTGGGAGCCCCCTTTGTAAACACATAAACTTCCTTTCCGGCTTTATGCACCGAGCTCATCCTTTTTCTTCTTGAGTCAAAAGGAAGTTGTGAAAGCATAGGATACTCTTCCAGAATATCATCCCTGGTAACCCCTGCCTTTCCTGCCAGGACAACCAGAGAACCTTCTGTGGGATCTCCAATTATGCTCCAGGATGGCTTTTCCTCTGTTGGTTCTGCCAGACGGCTGTTATTGCATATCAAGCCTATCTTCATAAGCATGAACAATTCAGAAGGCAAACTTTTATCTCCAAGCTTCTTTTCATCGACTGAAAATTCCCCCTTTGGCTCATACCCTACACCGCTTACAGTGTAATAATCAACAGGGGTCCAGATTTCTCTTACTGTCATCTCATTCTGGGTCAAGGTGCCTGTCTTATCCGTACATATCACCGTGGCACCGCCAAGGGTCTCAACACTGGAGAGTTTCTTCACAAGTGCATGGCGCTTTGCCATTCTCTGCACTCCCATAGCAAGGGCCAGAGTAACTGTAGGGAGCAGTCCCTCGGGCACATTGGCTGTAATAATACCAATAGCAAACATGAAGGTGTCAGCCAGGGATCTTCCCATTATGAGTCCAAGCAAAAAGAAAAACACTCCCATTATCAGCGACAGATATGCTATGACCCTGGCAACTCTGGTGAGCTGTTTTTGCAGTGGACTTTGTTCTGCTTTTATGGTCTGTGTTAGTGATGCTATTTTCCCGAACTGCGTGTCCATACCAGTTGCATAGACAATTGCAGTACCGGAACCGGAGGCGACATTTGTTCCCATAAACACAATATTAGGCGCCTGCAGCAGAGTTATGTCACTTTCGTAAATAACATCAGAACTTCTTCTTACCGGTTCAGATTCGCCGGTAAGAGCAGCGTTTATGGTCCTCATTTCAAAAGCCTTGATTAGTCTTGCGTCTGCCGGTACATGATCCCCTTCTTCCAGGTAGATCAGATCTCCCGGTACTAATTCCTTTGCCAGCATTTGTTCCTGCCGCCCATCCCTGATGACTTTCACATATGCCGGAAGCATCTTCTTCAGGCTTTCAGTAGCCTGTTCCGCCTTGAATTCCTGCCAGAAACTGAATAATGCATTGATTATTATAACCAGTATTATTGCCCATCCCAGCTGAGGCACACCGCCCACAAAAGACAGTATGCTTGCTATCCAAAGCAGTACTGCCAGTAAATGCGTGAAATTTGCCAGGAATTTCGATATCAGAGAAGTCTTCTTGATTTCTTTGATTTCATTATAGCCATATTGCTGAATTTTTGATGCTGCTTCATTCTTTGATAATCCTTTTAATGATGTGTCCAGCTCTTTATAGATTTCTTCTTCCGTAAACTTGAATATATTCTCTATCTTCAACATAACTAACCTGATTAACTCAGGCTGCACCTCCCCTGCTTTACTTATATGTCGATGCTTTATACAGTAAATTCTAGCACTTCCATATTTTCCACTCAAACAACAATCATAATTTTATCCTATATACCATCCTTTGCCAAATTCAATGTAAAAGATTAAATCTTCAACAATCTTAAATATTCTCGTAATTACTATTGGTAGCAGATTCAATTTTATCAACATGTTGTATTCCCGCTGCCTGCACGTCCTGTATTCAAAATCTTTTCCAAGTGCTATAATAAGGATTAAATAAAAGAAAAATGTAATCTGGATTATAAAGGAATGAATAATGATGAATGACGGATTTAAGCGGATATCTTCGGAGGAAGCTCTGAGAGAGGCCAATAAGGAGCATAGTACTTCCCAAAGAGGTAAGTTAAAGATATTTATAGGTTATGCTCCGGGTGTAGGAAAAACCTATACTATGCTGAATGAGTGCAACCGCCGTCTCAAGCGAGGGCAGGATATAGTAATCGGGTGTCTGGAAAGCCATAGCCGTAAGGAAACCGAGGAACAGATTGGAGATCTTCAAACCATTCCAAGAAAGAAGATTCAGTACAACGAGATGACATTGGAAGAGATGGACACAGATGCTGTCATAAACCGTTCACCGGAGGCTGTCATAGTAGATGAGCTGGCTCATACTAATGTTCCGGGCTCAAAA
>JAUZPH010000493.1 GCA_030706065.1 Bacillota bacterium
AACTTTTTTAACATTTTCAAATCCCCTCTCCACTCTTCTAAAACTTAAATTATTGGTTTGTAATTGCTCAATATGAATTATCGCATTCAAACTCTGTCTTAAGATGTGAAAGGTCAGCGCTATGCAGCTTTACACTGTTAGAGTCGAATACAAATGTCCACACAATGTAACTTTGGGGCTGTATCACGACATCGCCCAGTTTACCGAATGCTGCAGCTGCAATTACTCCGGAACTGTTTGACAATTTTATCCCGACATTTGTAATGTCATATACCGGGTGGTTAAAACCGTTATAAACAAAAGCATCCATACATAAATCCGAGCCATTATAGTATACATGTTTGGGACTAATCTGAATTGCATTTGTTGACGTTATAGGCACGGTGCTGACGAATTCTGTGGTCTTAGTGTTCGTAGTGGGAGTCTGTTTATCCTGGGTTGCTGCATTCCCTGTTGTTGGAACTGTTTTAGCAGGTTCAGCTGCCTTTGGTGTCCCATTTGCATTTTCAGGTTCTGCTATCTTTGGGGCTTCTTTAACACTATTATCATTTTTCTGTTCAACTGCTGGCGGAGTGCTTACCTCTTTTTCAGGCTCTACCTTTGTGGTTTCTGCAGCCTGGATTTTGTCTTTGTCTTCAGAAACAGCAGGTCTTTTGCTCGACTCAACAGCTGCGGCTTTGTTCACCTGTCCATCCTTTGGAAGCGCATTCTTGGAACTACATCCAACCAGACTTATTATTAACGTACCCATCACCATAATTGATATTATTGCTTTTTTCATTTTCATTTCTCCCTTCAACATTGACTATGATTTTATTATAGAAGGGAGCTTGGACAAAAATTTGCACTTCAAATATGTAGATGCGGAAATTCATTTCTTTTTCTTTCGCCTCCGAAAAATCGATGAAGATTCGATTTTTTCTCCGGCGAATACTAAAGGTTTTAAATTTCCGCATCTTTAATGAGCTTGAAAATATACTATTTTATTTTCACTTTAAATGTTTGATCTATAGGCATACAGTATATACGACTTACATTAAAAGTTAACGACTTTGAATCCTTATAATCATGAAAAGTCAACTTTAATTCCTTTTTTTCGCCCGGAACAACATTTATACTTGCATAGTTTTGTTCCAGTGCTTCATAAGGATCAAGTGAAAATTTTGTCCCATTATCACCCATAACATATACATCGCTGCTGGATATTGTAAACGTCTCTTTATAATTGTTCTCGATAGTAACATTTACGGCAAGAGAATCACCTGCAATACTATAATCAGTTACAGTCAAAACCGCCTTCCCATTAAATGCTGTAGAAGATAAGGGTTTAGAAGAATTTGTGCTGTCCGGCTGTTTTTGCTGGTCATTACCTTGTGGAGTCTGATTATTCGTGGTAGTCTGTTCTGTAGTTTGCTGGCTGTTGCTATCACTGGTTGTAGTGTTTTTATTGTTTGTTCCTGAAGCAACAACCTTTTGGTCATTATTCCCAGCACTGCTGCCATTTTGTCCAAGCTTGTAAACAAAAAAGCCCCCAGCAATTAAAAATATTGTCACTATTAAGATCAGCGGTATCATCAATCTTTTTCCGTTTTTAGTTGTGTCCCTTGGTACATTTCTTTCGTTTAGAGTCTTATCTGTCGTTACATCAGCATTTCCCGAATGTCCGTTGTACCTCTGTCCGTTATTATATATCTGCTGTTGATTTGATATGGGCTGTTGATTTGGCATGCCTGAATTATTTGTTTGAGTTTCACCTTGAATCCTCTGAAAATTATTTATATCCATCACAAATTCTTGAGCACTGCTGTACCTGTTTTCTTTATTATCAGACATTGCCTTCTCAATTATATTTATAACTTTTCCCGGAGTGCTTCTTTTATAGCTCTGTTCACCGTTTCCAACCGGATTCTGGCCTTCTACCATAAAATAAAGCACGGCTCCAAGGGAGTATATGTCTGTTCGCTTATCACAGATTTCCCCATTCAACTGCTCCGGGGACGAGTAATTGCTCGTTCCGGAATATATACCCTTACTCCTGTCTTTGGCTTCAGCTCTTTCGGAGATACCAAAGTCTATTAGGTGTACATGATTTGTCCTGTCCAACATGATATTTCCCGGTTTCAAATCTCTAAAAATTATTCCACCATTAAAGTTATGAAGATAACTGATAATTCCACAGAGTTCTACTGCCAGCCTTAATGCTGCATTAATATTCAGTTTTCCCATCTTTGATATATATTCTTCAAGTGTTTGCCCTTCAATGTAATCCATTATTAAATAGCAAGTATGATTATCTTCTATAATATCGTATATTCTCGGTATACCGTCGTGTCTCAAAGAGAGCAGCATGTTTTTCTCATTGGCTGCGTCGATTCTGCTGATTAATTCATGATCCAGCTCCTTAACAGCTACAGTTGAATCCAACCTATTATGATATGCTTTAAAGACATGTCCACTTCCACCTTGCCCTATTGTCTCCTGAAGCAAACATGTTCCACCTATGGTTTCACCAATATTGGCACGTAGTTTATCATTGCTTGGTATTATATCCTCTTGTGCAAGCATACCTAGTCTATAAAGGAGCATCCCAATACTTGCAAACGTGTCCCTTGCACTTTCGTAGTTTATAATTTCTTGTATTACAGTCTCCGTATTATGAGCAGCTATATTTCTAAACCACTTTATTCTTTTTAACTTATTAAATTCATCATTGGAAATCCTACAGCCTTTTTCTATTAACTTATTGATGTTATCGATAAATCTTCCCTCTACGAATTCATTTTTTAATGCATTCTCAATAACAAATTCGGATACACTTATTGCTTCAATAATACTTGTGTTATAATCAGTACTTGTCTTTGACGGGTTCAATTTCTTATAAAGTGAAATCCACTTTTTTGTTACTTCTTCTCTGGTACTATACTTCTGTAATGCCTGTGCCTTGATGCTTTCCCTGTTGATATAAGGTCTTTTCTCGCTCATTTTTGTCCTCCTATGTATAATATTCCAAACACCGTTTTGCCGATTCAATCATCTGTTCCCTTAATTCCTTTGGTTCCAGCACAACCGCTGCACCGCCGTAAGTCCTCAGCCAGCTTTTAAAGTTGTTTATTCCTACCACAGTATCCTCATAAACTATATGGTCTTCATATTCTGTAAGCTTTTTATTTTTTCTGCATTCCAGGTCTCGTCTTATCTTATAGGCCACGTTGCCTACCTTCATAAATTTAACCTTTACTTTAAAAGGTTCCCCCTGTTCCATACCCCACATATTTGCAAGATAATCATCAATATTAAAGCCTGCAATGGGGGAGAAGTTGTCCTGCGTCTCCTTAATATGAAGAATTCTATCCAGTCTGTACGCAATGAC
>JAUZPH010000494.1 GCA_030706065.1 Bacillota bacterium
AATATGCCAAAGATAATTGAAAATGTTAATGAAAAACTTATACTGGAAGGCAGAAAAACTCTTCTGGAAAAGAGCTACAGGGAGCTGAATATACGGGATGTAGCTGCGAACTGCGACATCGGAATCGGTACATTCTACAATTATTTTCATAACAAGGAGGAATTTGTAGCAAAAATTTTCAGAGACGACTGGGGGAACACCTTAAATCTTGCAGATAATCTCAAGTCCTCTACTGAGCCATTAAAAGAGAAAATAAGGAAGATATATCTTTCCATGCAGGGTTTTGTTGACAGGTATTTATCCATTTTCTACGAGATTGCCATGATTAAGGGCTATGAAAGAAATGAAACCGAAAGCATGAAGCTTATTTATACCAAGGTTGAGGAAATACTTTCTGTAGAAAAAGCCGAGGGGAATATTAAATCGAGGCTCTCCGCCGAAAAATTATCTCATTTTATAGTTTCAAACCTTATGTATCTGTGCGAAAGTAAATATATATCCTTTGATGAACTATACGACCATATGAATATTTAATTTTTTTAATTTTAAATGAACATTGTTCAGAAAGGAGATTATCATGAATAAGGACAGAAAAAGGAATATAATACTGGCAATTTTCTTACTGGGAATTTTTATGGGTGCCATTGACAGCGGAATTGTATCCCCTGCCAGAAGTGTTATCAAAAACAGCTTTGGAATCAGTGAAACTCTCAGTGTGTGGATGGTCACCATATACACTCTGGCCTATGCCGTAGCTATGCCAATAGTAAGCAAGCTTTCCGACAGGTATGGACGTAAAAAGGTTTACCTGGCCAGCATTATTATCTTCGCTGCAGGCTCAACCCTGTGCGGTCTTTCAAATTTCTATGGAAATTACACCTTTTTTCTCATATCAAGAGTGATTCAAGCTGTGGGCGGCGGTGGAATCATGCCTATTGCCAATGCCTTCATCGGTTACAGCTTTCCTCCTGAAAAAAGAGGAACTGCTCTGGGATTTGTAGGCGGTATTTACGGTATTGCTACAATTTTAGGCCCTACCATGGGCTCTTCAATCCTGGACTTGGCCGGTGTCAACCACTGGGGATGGATATTTTTTATAAACCTTCCCATAAGCGTGATAATCCTGGCACTGAGCTTTAACCTGACAGAAAATTTGGGTGAAAACAACACCAGGATGGATTTAAAAGGCAGCATGATACTGAGCATAATGATTCTAAGCCTCATGTATGCTCTGACTAACCTGAACTTCTTCCACTTTAATGACAGTATAAGAGATATCAAGGTTTATCCCTTCCTCTTAATATTCTTCGCCGCCCTTCCACTCTTCATTTTCACGGAAAAAAATGCGGAAGACCCGATTTTGAATCTGAGATACTTTAAGGAAAGCCAGATACTTTTAACATTGATACTTGGATTCATTACCGGTGTGGGGCTTATGGCAGTAATTTTCATACCCCAGTTTGCAGAAAATATATTAAAGCTTAAAACCGGAAACGGCGGCTATATGGTTACATTGATGTCTGTCTTTGCAGGAGTCAGCGCTCCATTGGGAGGCAGGTTCATCGACAAATACTCCGCAAAGCTTGTTACAGCTCTGGGAATGTGCTGTACGGTCTTCGGAACCTTCTTCCTTGCCTTTTATACTACCGCCCATCCTAACTTTATGGCAATTATGGTTGGCCTTGCTTTTGTGGGCTTCGGTATGGGCTTTACCATGGGTACTCCGCTGAACTACCTTATGCTTCAGTTTGTAAGTGAAAAAGAGTCCGCCTCGGCATTGTCCACACTATCCCTGATAAGATCCATGGGTGTGGCAATTTCTCCAAATATAATGGCAAATTTCCTGGCCGAAGCAGGGAGGAAGGTTCAGGGAAACCTTATGACAGTAGTGCCGCCCTTTACAAGTCCTACCTTTCCCGGGTCCCAATATGTATCCACCGGCTTTGATATGTCAAAAATGGCCGGCGGAGGCGGCAGCATTTCAACAGATGCCCTGGCGAAGCTGCAGTCCGCAGATGTCACTACAATAGTAAGTGTTTTAAAAGACTTTTACTCGAATATAATTGATAAAGCCATACCTGGGATAAAAGGTGCAATTTCACAGGCCATGGCCTCTGCTCCTAAAGGTGCTGCCTCCCAATTGAACCTTGATAAGATTTTTGCCGACTGGAAGGCGGATTATCTGAACAAGCTTGAAGCCAGCCGTTCCGTCATTGAAAATGTCTTTCAGAGCACCATAAGCTCCGGTTATAAGAATATGTTTATAGCTGCCGGCATAATCGCAATTATCGGCGTTATATGTGCTCTACTGTTAAAAAGCAAAAAATCCGTTGTTAAAGGCAAATAACATGGCGGCACCTACTTACAGCATTTTAACCTCAGGTAATCTATATCAGCATATAGAAAAGCAGTTGGATATTTCTCTCTCCAACTGCTTTTTTTCATTTCTGTAAAGGCTCTCAGGTTCAAGCACCTCATCCGATGAAATTAAGCCTTGTCTTTAACTTTCTCCAAATTCCACCTTTCACCCGGTGCGGTTTTCTTACTATCCTTTATAACGTTTCCATAAATCAAGACAGTCAAAATCAGTGAAACATATCCTACTTCTGCATATCTATAGGCTTTATCAACTTGCCTGTTCACTTTTTTTATTTCACTATCCAGGTTTATCGGCGCATTATGAATCCTCGAATATTCCATATCAGCTTCTACTTCTCTTCTTAACTCCCTGGCATCCAATCCCTCTGCAATAGCCAGGCTTGACATGGAAAAAGTAACGGCAGTACAAACTATCAAAATTACATTTTTTATAGTTTTGCTGCTCCACTGAAACTTAAAAAATACCTGTCTGAACGTAAATACAGCCACTGTTATGGCTATAATTGCACATGTCACATTGGTAAGCCCCAACATGAAAGATCCCTTCATTGGAATTCCCCCTCCCATTTGAATTAATATTACCATAACTACCATTTATGTCAATGTATTCATCACAAGCGAGTACAGCATCACAAAATTAATCAAGTCTTTCATTAAAGTAAAATTCCTGTCTGAAGGTTATATAAACACCCTTGTAATGCAGCTCTCCTCCGATTTCTCCTCCGTATCTCTGTTTCAATTCTTTCACAAGCTCCGCCGGGTCTTCAGCAAGTGCATCTCCTTTATAATAGCTGAAGTCTATACACGCGTTTCCATTCTCATCTTTATTAATTCCCGGATTATTCTGAAAGTTCCTTTCCTTTGCAAGCAGCTTCCGTAAAATACTGTCCTTTCTGAGAATATCCCTTGCAAATGCGGTCTTGGACATTTTCAGAATACCACCGGTAATATAATATTCAAACACATAAATCA
>JAUZPH010000495.1 GCA_030706065.1 Bacillota bacterium
CTTCATCCATTAGAAAGCTTGCCGAACAATCCAAGGATGCGGTTCAGGATATAAATTCCAATCTTGTTATGTTTGTAGACGAGATAAATAACCTGGTGAAGAGTATTGATTCCCAATACGACATACTTCAGAATGAATCCAAGAGCCTTGAGAAGGTCAGGGCGATAAACTTCGAGGCCAACGAGTCTATTAAATCCGTGGCGGTATCCATGATAGGAACCATCAGCGAACTCAACAAGGAAGCTGATTCAATTACAACGATATATGACAGCATTGAGTCCCTTGCAGCTATTGCGGAAGAAAACTCTGCCTCCTCTGAGGAAGTAAGCGCCAGTGTATCGAATTACACCAACGAATTAAAAAGGTTAATGGAGAGCATACAGGAGTTTAAAAAGATCACCGAAGAGTTTAAGGCAGATTTGGGAAAGTATAAAATATAAATAAAGATGCGGAAATTTAAACCTTCAGTATTCGCCTGAGAAAATATCGAATCTTCACCGATTTTTCCGGATGCAAAATTTCAACAAATTAACTTTCTGGATTTAGAAGAAATTTTACATGCTTGGCGATAGATTAAACAATAAATTTCCGCATCTATATAGGCATAAAAAAGTGACTGCAGTAATTCAGTCACTTTTTTTATACGCCCTCCAGATTGAAAGGAGGAATAAATACCTTTGAGGAGGTACCTTCTTCTTGTATAAAGCCATTCTTTACACCGATGCTTAAAGCATAGTCTATAAGAGACTTATAATGCTCTGCCTTCAGAGGCCTGTCTATTTCAGGATATAGATGGCTTCTGTGATTCGGAGTATATTGATTCATTATGCTTATAAAAACCTCATCTCCGAAGGTGCCATATATGAAATCCATTATCTTTTTCGAATCGAAAAGGAGACCGGGCAGCATCATATGTCTGATAATTACACCTCTTCTTATTGTGCCATTTTCATCAAAGGTTGGAGTACCAACCTGTTCAACCATTTCCTTTACGGCCTCGGAGGCATATTTGAAGTAATCCGGAGCATTGGAATATTTCATGGAATATTTACTGCTGAAGTATTTTATATCCGGAAGATATACATCAATGTAACCGCTCAGAGCCTTAATGGTTTCAATGGTTTCATACCCGCTGCAGTTATAGAGAACAGGCAGGCCCAAACCCTTATTTCGTGCGGTATCAATGGCCTCCATTATTTGAGGAACATAGTGAGTAGGGGTTACGAGATTTATATTCAGGGCACCTTTATCCTGCAACTCCAAAAATATATCCGCCAGCCTGTCGTTTGAGATATTCTTTCCTGTATCGCACTGGCTGATATCGCTGTTCTGACAGAATACGCATTTTAGATTGCAGTTTGAAAAGAACACCGTTCCTGAGCCGGCGGTACCGGATACGCAGGGCTCTTCCCAGTGATGCAGCGCAGCCCGGGAAACCTTCACCTCAACTCCTGCTCCGCAGAAGCCTTTTTCTCCCCTTAATCTGTTCACTCCACATTTCCGTGGACATAAATTGCAGCTTTCAAGCAAGTTTGTCATTTTATCACCCTCTGATATTTTAGCATCTGAAGGCAGGATGAGCAAGACAGAGGGAATGTGAAATCGATTTATCTGTAGAGTTTATTCTTCATAAAGAAATAGCAGCATTGAATGATAAAGATTACACTTATCACGCCAAAAGACGGGTAAAGTATCTGTATAAGCTTTGAGAAACCAATCTGAGATATGGGCAGCGCAATCAGTATTATAAGAAAAATAGATTTCTTATAGGAAGTATATCTCAGCAGCTTTCTCACCGGGCCGGCTTTTGATGATGTTTTCCCATAAACCTTTTCTTTTTCCGAAGCATTCTGAAGCGCCTTCCCTACGCTGTATACGTCGGAGACCACTGTTGAAAACATTTCGAGCCATATGATTACCAGCAGCATAATCTGGGGCAGGCTGCCGAAACGATGGGATATGTACAAAAGAGGTATTTCATACTTGTATATGTAGGGTACATTAAGCATCAGCATAAGGTTAATTGCCCCGCAAAGCAGTGTTAACCCTATGGCTCCCAGTGTAACTCCCCAGACCACTATGAAGTTTCTTTTATATTCATGGGCTAAAGGTACAAGTACACCGGAGCAGCAGAGAATATTAAAGCCTGCATATATAATAGTTGAAAGGAACCATTTATCACTGTAATATGGTATGGATTTTAAGTGTCCTATACTGATCAAGTCTTTCGAGAACAAGACGTATAGAATGAAAATTGTAGAGATTACGATGATAAGGCTTGGTACGATGATAGTATTTACGCCTATAAGGCCCTGCGTATCCTTCATAAGTATAAATGCCGCCAGAACCACCATAATCAGTATGCCTATCCATTTGGAAAAGCCGAAATACTGGTTGAGGAGGGCTCCGCTTCCGGCGAGAATCACTGCTGCGCCGCTCATAAGAAAGAAGCTCGTAAATATATCTATGATTTCACCAAGAAATCCCGGGCTTATCAGCCTTATGAGCTCGTCGTAGGATTTTAAACCATGTTTTGTCGATATCTTTACGAACATTGAGCACACCAGAATGTATATCACTCCGCAAATCAATATCCCTATGAAGCTGCTAACGCCATAGGATGTGAAAAATTGAGTGATTTCCTTTCCGGATGCAAGACCGGCTCCTACAATGGTGCCAATAAAAACTGCAGCAACCTGTAGAATTTTAAATAAATTTTTGACCAATACTAATCCTCCTATAACATTATCCTTTAATAATATATTAAAGAAGTATTGAATTAATTAGTGGTGATGAAGCAAAACACAAAAAATATAAATTATTTTCGGCTTTTGTGAAAAGATAATAATAATGAGCAGTGACTTGTAAGATTAATAATGTTGGTGAAAGCTTGGTAAAGGACTGTAAGTATCAACTGATGTCTGGGAGGTGCAGGATGAAAAAAATATTAATGGGAATAATCCCGCTCATGATTGTAATAAACTCTGCGGCATGTGCGCAGAAGGCACAAAAGACACAAAAGAAAGAGGGGACTCAGGGGTTTGATATAAATATCGCTACTAATGTGTTAGAAACCTATATGGGGAATTTAACTTCGGGTGATACTGAAAGTGCCAAGAAGTTTCTCTCTGAGAAGCTTACAAAAAAAGGGATAAATCTTTATAATACTGATTTAAAAACGATAAGCTATAAGACGGATGAGATCAATGAGGTAGGAAAAAGCGGCATGTTCAGGGTCAAGGTAGTAAGAGGTGTTTCAGGTAAGCCCACTACTGTTTTGGACAGCTACAGTATAAAGGTTGAGATGGATAAAAGTGATTATAAAGTTACAGATATAAATGTCAC
>JAUZPH010000496.1 GCA_030706065.1 Bacillota bacterium
ATGCTCATTTAATATGGCATTAATCTATGTTAAAATAGAGATATGCTGTAAAGAAGGCTATTCAAAAGTTATCTAAGAGGGTGTTTGCATGAATATCGTTACTGTGAGGATAAATGGTATTGAGTATAACTTAAAAGGCGAGGAAAAGGAAGAATATTTACATAAGGTCGCTGGGGTTGTGGATAAGAAGATAAAGTCTCTGATGGATAACAATCCAAGGCTGAATTTATCTTCAGCAGCAGTACTTACTGCAGTAAATGCCATCGATGACCTTTTTAAGTGTGACCAGGCATACAAAGACCTGTGCAGGGAGCTCGAAGACCTTGAAAAGAGAGAGTGTGAGTATAAGGAGCAGATTGAATCATTAAAGAGTCAGCTCGGACAGTTGAAACAGATTAATGACGAACTTGTTGAAAAAATAAATATTGATAATAAGGAAGTACTTCTAAAGGGTAAAGACGCAGAAATTGCCGGCCTCAAAGATAGTATTGATGAGTTAAAGGATACTGCGGAAAAGTATTTGAGCGATGTCAATGCATATAAGGCTGAAAATAAGGAAATGAAGTTTCAGCTTCAATCCGCCCGCTACAAGATAATAGATCTTCAAAACAAGCTGGTGGAAAATCAAATAAACCTGGTAAAGGTAAAAAAAATGAATAACCCTCTTATAAATAATGGAAAGTAAATTAGCACCCATATCATCCCTGGTATGGGTGCTGTATATTTTTGAGTTTTATCCGAACAACCTGCGGAAGAATCCTCTGTTCAGCCTTTCCTCAAGCTGCTGTATCTGATATTCCTTTGAGTTATTATCCTGATATAATGCATTTACCAATATATTAAGCCTGTCAATAATCTCCTTTTTTTGATTGAGTTCATCCTGCAGGCTTTTAAATGAATCCTCAGGGTCAATATCGTTTTTTTCAGAAACACTTTTCACAGTTTCAACAGGTCTCGTATCCTGCTGAAGTTTTTCAAGATGAGCTCTAAGTTTTTCAAGCTCGCTGTCTCTCTCTGCAAGAAGGCTTTTAAGGTTTGACATTTCAATGGCAAGTTCATCTCTTGTTTTCATAATTTCATCAATTTCCCAGTCTTTCTTCTCAGGGTTCATCCGAAGGAAAGCATTATACTCTCGACTGAGGCCATAGACCTGTTGAGCCGCCGGTACGGAACTGTCCAATGCTACTGCCTTTTCAACTGGCTCCGGGCCTTCATGAGTATTTTCCAGATTTATTACCGGGAAAGGAAAACCATGATTGCAAATATGGGTGAAACTGCTTTTAAAATTAATATCTTCAGGATGGGTACTTAGATATATTCCTTTGAATATATCGGGCTTTTTAAAGGACAGTAACTTTCGTGGACCAAGGCTTTCCAGGGCTGAAGCAACTTCCTTACAAACTATGTTGTTTCCTTCCTCCCACAGCACATATGTACAGCCATCTTTGACAACAAGGGAGGGGTGCAGGGCATTGATGGAAGGCTCTGAAAGAGGAAAGTCCCTGGACCAGTGCAATTGCTGGAGCATTAGAGCCTTATACCTGACCATTGTATAAATATTTCTGTTTATAGTTGCAGTATAGCAGATAAAGGCAGTACCGGTATTATTGACAATAAAGGCAGTACTGTGGGAATCCCGGATTTCAATGTGTTCATCAAGCATATCCCAGACATGCAGGCTCTCGTTGAAGCATTTTATGCAGTAGGTATAGCTGCTGTCTTTTGAATAAAACAAGTATAGATTTTTCTTGTAGCAGTCCACCGTATACGGGTATACATGTTGTTCACAGAGAGTCACTGCAGCTTCATAGGTGATGCAGGTTTTATTTTGAAAGAGGCAGTGTTGGATTGCCCAAGAAGAGGAGCCCCTTTGATTAAGCATATAGAAAATGTGTGCCTGATTATCTATGACTTTTAAAGTCAGAAATTTTATATTGAAGGAATTCAAATCTATGTGAGTGAGCAGCCTGGAGGTACCGGAGAGATTATTAATTTCATACTGCAGATCACCATTTCCCTTTAATAAAAGTATATGTATTTGGTCATTTTCATCTATGTCTACACTGAAGTCAAGAATATGGGAAGAAATATGAGAACTTCGCATTGGATAACTACCGTTTTGGAAGTCCAGCATAAGTCGGCTCTGTTTGGAAAGATAGAACCTGTAAAACTTATCCCCTCCATTTCTTATGACATAGCTGTATTGGTTATTGAAAATCATTTTATCACCTCTAAATCAAGTATCATCCGGTTCCATGAATCCTCCGCAAACTTTGGAATTGAAATACAACCTATAACATTATATTAAGTAGACATTCATATATATGATAATTTGATAAACTTTGGACAGGAATTCTACAAAGGGTTTCAGGGGAGGTTAAATATTGTGAATAACATACTGAAAGCCAGCATAGAAATATTTTAAGCAAATTTTAAAATTCGGGAGGATTTGTATGAAGGTTCTTATGTGCATAAGAAGTGATTACTACAGGAACTTTGGAGGAGATACGGTTCAACTGCTTAAACTTACCGAAAACCTACGAAAATTAGGAGTAGAGATTGAAATTAATGACGGATTTATTACGGATTATAGCACTTACGACATAGTACACCTCTTTAATATAGCACCTATGGGAGAGACATATAAGTATTATAAGATAGCCAGGCATTTTAAGAAAAATATTGTGCTTACGCCCATGTACTGGGATTTCTCCCTTTATTACAACTATATAAATGACCAGGAAAATCTGAGGCTTTGGGAAAGGTGTAATATATATAGAAAAGAAATAATTAAGGGCTGTAGGGTTATATACCCTAACAGTAATATTGAGGCGGAACTCATTAAAAGTCAATTGGGGGTCAATATTGCGAGTGTAATTGTTTACAACGGAGTAGATATAATGAATGAGGACATACCTCTTTACTCTTTAAAGGAAAGATACAATCTGGATAATTATGTATTGACGGTAGGGAAAGTATGCCATAGAAAAAATCAGCTTGTACTGGCAAGAGTCTGCAGAGAGTTGAACATAGAACTGGTACTCATTGGAGATATTAAAGATAAGGCATATTATGAAAAATGTATGGAGATTGAGGGAACGAGATACCTGGGCTTTTTGGACAGTTATAATATATATAATGCCTATAGATTTGCACGGCTGCATGTCTTGCCCAGTTTTGTGGAAAATCCGGGGCTGTCATCCCTCGAAGCTGCAGCAAGCGGCTGCAGTATCGTATCTACTAATCAGGGAAGCGCAGCAGAGTACTTTGGAGACAAGGCAATATATTGTGATCCATATGATGAAGGAAGCATATACGATGCTGTAAAACAAGGAATTAAAGC
>JAUZPH010000497.1 GCA_030706065.1 Bacillota bacterium
AAGTTATAAGTTGGAGCAGCCATATATAATGTTAAGACAAACCGGTGGGTAAAACATTTCAAGGCATGCCGTTACTTTTCTTCAGAAAGCTTTGTACCGATGACTTCCATTTTTGAGGCGTTTTCTCTGGCTCTGTAAATATGACCTGAGTCATCTACTATAATCCAGTCTTCTATCGGAATATAGTAATCATTCACATAGAGGATAGAGGATGCAATTTTCTTTTCTGTACTTCCATGAATTGAAACCTTGAATAGATTTAAACTCTGGTCAGTATAATATATATAATCATCCCCAATTCTGCAGTCTCGCATATTCTTGTCCAGGACGGTGGTTGTTTTGCCGGTTTTCATGTCATACTTTTCAAGTATCACTGAGGTTTCATTCTCAGTAGTGTAATAGAAGTCGTCCCCATGAATATAATACTGGCATAAGAACCACGGCTTTTCTGTTTCAAATAACAACTTCTTATCCGAACCATCCATTTTCATACTGTATATGCTAAAATGGTAGGGATCTTTAGAAAAAACACCAACCTGCATAGGCATACTGGTGGTAATATTGTAAGCTGATAAGGGCGTACCAGCGTTATCACTAACGATGAGCCTATCTCCGTAAGCTCCAATAACAGTGCTTTTACTATCTATTTGCTTCAGGTTACTACCGTTTGTATCCATCATGTACAGCTTTTCTCGCTTTTCATCATTATAATAGATATGGTCATCAATAACCATCATATTCCATGGTTCTGAATCGGAGACTACAGTATTGTCACGGCCGTTTGTCCTCACTTTGCATATCTTCCCATTGCTGTAATAGATCCAATCACCTACGACATTGAGATACTTACAATAACCACCTTCCAGCTTTTTTACGGAGCCGTTTACAGAGTACATTTTATATAGTCCTCCATTATCGCTGAAGTACAGCCAGCGTCCCTGTATTGCTACATGCCCATCATATAAAATACTATTAATGCTATTCCCCTGACTGTCGGCATTATATCCGTTGAATATAGGGAAAAGAGCACCAACAATTATCAGTGGCAGCAGGATGAGCAGAAGTTTTAACCTAAGCTTCAGCCTACGCCAAGAATTCAATACTTTTTTAATGTTCACCCCAAGGCTGCCATCGAGGGCTGCGACATCATCTTCAATTCTGACAACGGCCCCAGCCTCAGGACTTCTTTGCACAGGATATCCACAGCTAAAACAGAACCTTTCGTAATCAGACACTTCCAAACCGCATTTTGTACAAGTACTCGTTTTAACCGCCTCCTTTTTATAAAGCTGTCGAATGCTTTCTCTGTCATACCTCTACTTTTCATCAGGTACCTTTGTACCGATGTATTCCTTATTCGTGTCACCCACCTTGGATCTATAAACCCCTCCTGATCTAAATACAATCCAGTCATCAATTTGGATAAAAGCATCTTGTACTCCGGTGGCAATTCGTTTGTCAGAGCTTCCATCCAGTGAGGCCCTGAACAAATCTGACCCTTTGAGCTTATAATATATCCATCCGTTGGCCAGTTCGCAGATAGTCATATTCTTATCAAGAACTGTGGTTGTTTTGCCGGTAGTCATATCATACTTTTTCACCACCACGTTTTTGTTGTTATAAGTGCAGTAGTAGAAGTTTTCTCCCTGAATGTAAATACCGCTGTAAGACGTCATATTTTCTGTTTCAAACAGCAGCTTCTTATCCGAGCCATCCCTTTCCATACTGTATATCCTGGTACGGGGATCAATCTGTTCACCCAAAGTATCTATCACATCTCCGCCATAATCAGTGACAATCAGCCTGCTTCCGTTCACTCCAATTACAATGGTGTTGCTGCCTATCTGCCTCCTGCTGCCGCCGCTTGTATTCATCATGAATAATTTACGTCCGGAGTCAGTTGTATAATAGATATTGTCATCTACAACCATCATATCCCAGCACCATATATTCGGTCCGGATAGCACTGTATTGTCCCGCCCGTTTGTCCTGATTTTACATATACTGCCGTTATTATAATAGATCCAATCTCCTATGACATTTAGTGCTCCCAAACTGCCGTCCGCCAGCTTTTTAACGGAACCATTCCAGGAGTTCATTTTATATAATCCTCTATAATCACAGAAGTATATCCAATTGCCCTGTGTTGTGGCCCATCCGCCCATAAGTAGGTTCCTGAAGTCAGTTCCCTGACTGTTCGTGACATATCCGCCGGGCATGGGGAAAAGAGCACCAACAATCATCATTGGCAGCAGGATGACCAGAAGCAGAAACCTAGGCTGTAATTTACGTACTACGGCTATTTTATTCCACAGCTTCTTTTTTACATCATCCTCTTGGACAGCTGTACTTGCCTCCGCGCCATCTTCAACTCTGACAACGGCAGCATCCTCAAGATTCCTTTTTACCAGATACCCGCAGCTTGGACAGAATCTTTCATCATCAGTTATCTCCAAATTGCATTTTTCACAATTACCCATAATATCCCTCCAACATGCTTAACTGTTCTTGATCAATAGCGGATACAGCCAGCCCAACATATAATCTCTTGTGGAGGATACAATCTTTTTTCTGTATTCTTCATCGGGGCTGTGAACCAGGTCATGCATAAAGGTATTTAAATCAATCATAAAACGTTGGTATATGTAGAAGCGCATAAAAGTTTTGTTTACCATGTAATCAGGGAAGACTTCCTCTATAACCGACATATAGAGCTCGCTGTACTCATCCTGAGGAGCAATGCAGATCCAGCTATCCCGTTCCAATGGGCCGAAGATAGCCTCGTCAAAATCTATAAGGTACTGCTGTCCCGTTTCAGTAACCATAACATTGCCGGGGAAATCACTGTGGGTGATGTAAAAAGTTGAGTTATCATTTTTACACTCCGAAACAATGTCCCGTGCAATTTGCGGACAGATTGCCAGAAAGTCTTCATAGGGCTTAAGCATTGCCTTGACCTCCAGCGCCTCGGTACCTTCTATATTTCCCTTCATAAATTTTTCGAGTTCACTTTCATAGGCCTCGATAAACCAGTCATTGAAATCTTCATGTAAAAACCCGTCTCTCTCAGTAATATTTTCGGAAGTGCGGTGTATGAGAGCCAGCTTCCTGAAGACATCTTCACGGTTGTAATTAAAATTCTGCTTTCCGGGAACTACTGTAAACAGAGCCACCGCCGAGCCGTCCTTCATAAAGTAAAACTCTCCGGAAATCAGCTTTATAACCTCTGGAATGAAATCAATGCCTTGGCGTACCAGGGCATCTACAACCCTCAGACCGTTTATAAATAAAGCCTGTCTCCCCTGAGTGTGCATTATCTTTAGGAAAAAGCACTGGCTCTC
>JAUZPH010000498.1 GCA_030706065.1 Bacillota bacterium
CATACATCATCAGGCTGTGCGCAATTCACTGCGCTACCGCTACTGTACCCGTTCAGAATGGATCCTGCGGCTGCGGTACAGTAGCGGTGCTCCGCTGAAGTGTCACAACCGGATAGGAGAAAGCTAGCAAGGAATCTATTATTTTTATTGCTTGATAGGGCCGGAATTTTTCTGGCTCTTTGTTTTTTTCATGATGGAGCGGAACAACCAAATATAAGATACATAAGATTCAACTGAATATATTGGTACATGACAAATTATGAATTTAGTGGGTATACTCGGTACAACTTCAGGTCGAACCTCGTTGTATATTACTGTACGATGTAGTAACATAAAAGGAATAATATGTTTCATTGGCTTTTTACTTCGTTATAAGACTTATGAGACATACTGAAGAGTTATCGAGAAACAGGAAGGAGATAGTTCCATGGACTCAAGAGCGATAAAACAATGGGAATGGATGAGCAAAATGGGAAGAAGGAAATACATTGGGTCGTACATAACCTTCGGTATTCTGCTTCCAGTCTTTGACAAATTATTCAAGTATGGATTTCATATGGATAGAAGTGTACTGCGGAGCCTCCTTCTACAGGCCGTCATATTTTCAATATGCGCATATTTTATAGGAAGGTTAAGCTGGAGAGGTGTGGAAAAGCAGGTTTTGAGGGAATTGGACTCGAAGTCGCTTGAGGATATCAAGGTGGACTTCTGCTACTACTGCGGAGCCAAAATAGAAGATGATTCAAAAGTGTGTCCGGAATGCGGCAGGCAGTTGGAACAGCAGGATAATTTTTAGAAGAAAATGTTTGTGACTTTAAATACATTGATAAAATATTAACAACGTGATATCGTTATTACAAGCTAATTATTCTTAGTACTACCATAAAAAACAAAAGAAAAGGATGGGAGAAAGATGACAAACAGATCCATACTGCTGGCAAATCTGACAGTGAAGAATTTCACATTCCAAAACAGATATGCCTGTGCTCCTTTTGATATTGCCACTGCTTCAGAGGATGGCCTGGTAACTGAAGAACTGCTCTCAATCTACGAGCAGCGTAAGGGTCCTGGCTTGATAATTGTTGAACAGGCTGCGGTAGCCCGTCAGGGACAATACAGAGAAAGACTTATATACGTGGACAGGGATGAATGTATTGAAGGCCTGTCAAAAATGGCAGATATTATTCATAAAAATAACCAGATTGGTGTGGTGCAAATCAATCATGCCGGAAGTGCCGCAGATATCAACCTCACAGGAATGGAGGCGGTAGCTCCTTCTGCAGTTGTAAATCCGGGTTCGAAGCGTTCAGTGCCGAGAGAACTGACTGTAGATAAAATTCACGAAATAAGAAAACAATTTGTTGACGCTGCTCTGCGTGTTAAAAAGGCCGGCTTTGACGGAGTAGAAATACACAACTGTCACGGATTTTTGTTAACGCAATTTCTTTCGCCTCTTACAAATTTGAGAACCGACGAATATGGCGGAAGCCTGGAAAACAGAAGCCGTCTTTTGCTGGAGATAACTACAGAGGTACGAGAGGCCGTTGGTGAGGACTTCCTTCTGCTGGTCAGATTGGGCCTGGATGACCTTTTGCCCGGCGGCCTTACCCTTGAGGAAGGCTGCAAGGTTGCTGAAATGTTGGAGAAGGCAGGCATAGATATGCTTGATACCTCTTCAGGAATTCTCCCTCCAATGGTATTAAAGGGGCCTGCAATGCTGAGAGATATGATCAGAACTGTAAAGTCAAGAGTCAACGTTCCGGTCATTGGTGCCGGAGAACTCGAAAACATTGATATCGCAGCAGACATGGTAGAAAAAGGCGAGGTGGACTTCATAGCTCTTGGAAGGCCTATATTGAAGCAGCCAAACTTCGTTGAGGAGTTAATAGAAAAGATAAAGAATCAGGTCTAATTAAAGATACAGAAATTCAAACCGTTAGTATTCACCTGAGAAAATATCGAATTTTCACCGATTTTTCGAAGACGATAAATAAAAATAAATTTCCGCAGCTATATGTAAGAGCTGCTGCATATGAGTAAAGAAACATTATGCAGCAGCTCTTTTTGTATATATAAAAAAAATATGGAGTAAGTAAATATATTTAAAAGGCAGACTATTGCTATGTTGTAAATTGGTGGTATATGCTCATTAGGACAAGCTTCATGTGTCAATAATCTAACTATAGAGTACAGGAAAACTATTTTATTATGATATAAAATTTAAGTTTACGTAAAGGATGTCTATATCTACCACTATTTTGGAACAGCGCCTTAGTTCGGCGTTAATAAATATATTGACTCCACCAAATAGCATGTACATTAGGCTTGGAATGGTATATTGTATCTAATTTCATTTTCCTCTCGTTCTGGTATAATTATTATTAGCTTGAATATTATTACAGGTTTCATATACTTAATTATAGGATATAACCAAATAAGTTTAAAACGCCATACTCACTTATTCAAAGATATGAAAGGGGGATTTAAGATGGGAGCCAGATTAATTATTGTAGAGGGGTTGCCCGGTTCCGGCAAATCAACAACTGCTCAACTGGTATATGACATTCTCAGAGACAGGGGCATTAATGCAGAACTCTATTCTGAAGGAAACTATAATCATCCTGCGGACTTTGACGGAGCGGCATATTTCAGCAGTGAGAATTTTGATGCACTGATGCGGAGATATCCAAGGAGCGAAGATTTACTGTGCAGGATAAAGAGCAGATACTGCGGAGGATACGTGATTCCATACAGAAAAGCCATTGAGGAAGATCATATATCCTTTGAAAAGGAATTGTTTGAGGAAATAACCAGGAATGATATATATGAGCTGCTGCTTGATATTCATATTGACCTCATATCAAGCCGATGGAAGAACTTTACACAGAGCCGTATTGATGAGGACAAGGTCTATATATTTGAATGCTGCTTTATTCAAAACCCTGTTACAGTAACTATGATAAAAGCCAATTTCCCTAAGGATGTCACTGTGAATTATATCAATGGCCTTGCAGAAACAATAGCGCCTTTGAGGCCTGTTCTGATATATGTGGAGCAAAAGGATATCAAAGTATCCTTTAAGAGAGCGGTACAATCCAGGCCAAAGGAGTGGTTTGAGGGATTCAGTAACTATTATCTGAATCAGGGATATGGTTATGACAACGGGTTAAAGGGGTTTGACGGAGTTTTAAAGGTCCTTGAGGAAAGAAACAGCCTTGAAGGAGAGATTTATGACTCGCTCAAACTGATAAAGTATAGAATTGACAATTCTGATTTTAATCCGGAAGTTCTCAGCAAACAGGTTGATTCTATTATCAGACAGGGGCTGCAGTTGC
>JAUZPH010000499.1 GCA_030706065.1 Bacillota bacterium
GGCTTCGGCCTCATCAAGGAAGCAGGAACCTCTCTCAATTCGCCAAGGGTTGATGCCATTACTGCTGCACAAGTGAACAATATGGCCAGTAATGTGGCCTGCAGTGCAAGATTGGCATTGAAAGGTGTTACTCTGTCAGGCACAGCATAAAGTGTACCATAGGTATTCATTATCAAGGGGGGAAATAATCTGAACCCGATTGATATACCGATAAGGCTTCCGATAATACTGGCGGAAAGTGAATAGATAAGGTAGTGGGATACTATTGCTGCCCTGGAATACCCCAAAGCCGTGAAGGTCCCTATTTCCATTCTCTTCTCCTGAACCATCCTTGTCATGGTAGTAAGACTTACCAGCGCTGCCACAAGAAAAAATATCATGGGAAAGGCCTTTCCTATATTATCTATCCTGTCACTGTCCTGCCTGTAGGTTTCATAACCCACGTTTGCCGATCTTCCGAGAACATACCAGTCAGGCTTCTTAATGTCATTCAGTTTATCCTTGTTACTCTGGATTTCTGCTTCTGCCTCCTGTATCTTTGAATTGGATATTTGTTCTTCCGACTTCAGCGTTTCGGCATTTTCATTTATTTCTTTTTCACCGTCTTCAAGCTCTTTTCTTCCGCTGCTGAGCTTTGCCAATCCCTCCTGTCTTCCCCTGTTTAACTCCGCTTCGGCATCGGCTATTCGCTTTCTACCGGCTTCAAGCTCTGCAATACCTCCATCAAGAGCAGCTTCACCCTCATGAAGTTCTTTCTCTTTAGTGGCCAGCTGCTGCCTTCCGCTGCTTATTTCAGCGGCGGATTTATCAAAGTCACTTTTCATAGCTTCCATATCAAAATATGCCTTTATATTATCCAGCATATTATCATTTTTCAATGCGTTGTACATGCTATCAAAGTCTTTTCCCTTAATATCTTTTTCAAAAATATTCTTCAGCGAAATATACTGGTAAGCATATACCGGATTGAGAGGATTAGCCTCGCTCAGCTCTTTTGCCTTCTCAAGCTCCTGCGATAATGCCGTTGAAATTTGTTCTGCCGCCTGCACCTTGCCGGCATTTAATTTTGCTTCGCCCTCGTCAAGCTTCTTCTTACCGTCTTCCAGTTGAAGTTTTCCATCATCAAGCTGCTTTTTCCTGTCATTTATCTCGCTTTCAGCCGATGAAAGCTGCTTTTTCCCATCCGCAATCTGTTTTTTGCCTTCTGCCATCTTCCTGTTAAACAAAGCCTCATTCTTTTTCAGCTCTTCCCACCCTTTGGACACCTTATCTCTTGCAGCATTCAGCTGATTATATCCCTCTGCGAACTTTTCTGCGGCCTCTTTTTTTGAGCTGTCTAATTTTCTCTGTGCTTCATTCAATTTATCCGCTGCGGTTTTCATAACCTCGGCATATCTTATTTCACTTCTTGAAAACCCAAGTTCTTTAAGGGTTTTTTCAATTCCGGCGGTATAATTCCTGTAGCTTTCATCATCTAAAAGACTGTTTTGAGATTCTGTACTGACGGTTCTAACATAAATTTCTGTATACACCTCACTTTTGAAAACCTCGGGGAGGATATACACAAACCCTCTCACAGTACCGTTACCGACGGAACTGAGCTGTCTTTGGGCCGATACATATAATGGGGACTGTGCTGTTCCCACAATGGTAAATTCGGTATTTTTCAGGCTGTCAGCTATATTACTGTCATTACCTGATTTGAGCACAATCCTGTCATTCAGCCTTAACTTGTTTTCTTTTAAAAACTTTTCCTCAACAACAGCTTCACCGGCATTTTCCGGTTTTCTCCCCTGGACCATTCTAATGATGTTAATCCCCTTTTCATCCGGCAGAGAGTTTATGTTCAGTACCAATTGATGCTTATCCTTTTCTATCACCGCATCAATGGAGTAAGCCCCCTCTGCCCCGGTTACACCGCTTTGCTTCCGCACTTCCGCCAAATCGTCCCTTGTAAGTCCAAGAGTGGAAATCAGCTTATAATCCATAAGATTATTCTTATTAAAGTAAGTATCTCCCGATTTCTTCATGTCCGGGCTTGCGGCTCTGACACCGGCATAAAAAGCCACGCCGACTGCAATAATTACAACTATGGATAAAAATCTTGAAAGGCTCTTTTTTATATCCCTGAATAAATTTTTAAAGTATGTTTTTTTCATAATTACCACTCTATACTTTCTATTGAAACAGGATTTTCATTCTTCCTGACACTTGATATTTTTCCGCTTTTCACAGTAATTATTTTATCAGCTATGGGAGCAAGGGCAGAATTATGAGTAATTAATACAACGGTCATATCATACATTTTTACCGTATCTGACAGAAGCTGTAATATTGCCTTCCCCGTATTATAATCCAGTGCACCTGTGGGTTCATCGCATAAAAGCAATTTAGGATTTTTTGCAATGGCCCTCGCTATAGATACTCTCTGCTGCTCTCCTCCTGAAAGCTGTGAAGGAAAGTTGTACAGCCTATCACCAAGCCCAACGCTCTTAAGTACCTCCACCGGGTCCATGAAATTTTTGCATATTTCCACTGCCAGTTCAACATTCTCCATCGCGTTCATGTTCTGAATCAGATTATAAAACTGAAATACGAACCCAATATCTTCACGCCTGTATTTTGTAAGCATCTTTTTATTGTATTTGCTTATTTCACTGCCATTGACAAATATGCTGCCTTCTGTTGCCTTATCCATACCTCCCAGAAGATTTAATATGGTTGTTTTTCCTGCGCCGCTGGCTCCCAGCACGATTACAAACTCACCCTTATCAATGGAAAAGGATACATCATCAACGGCTTTGATTATAACTTCGCCAACATTATAGCTCTTTTTTACATTTTTCAATTCCACGAAACCGCTCATTTTATGGTCCTCCCCAATCTTTTGGCATAAAAAATACAAAAGCATCATGAATCACCGTTCTCTTTTGCTCCAAAAAAATAAGTTTCTTTATTGATGCGGAAATTTATATCTGAATTTATCGACTACGAAAAATCGGTGAAGATTCGATATTTTCTCCGGCGAAAACTAAAGGTTTAAATTTCCGGATCTATATACATATCCTATACAAAAACTTAATTTTAACTCACGATAATACGGAAATTGATAATTCTTGTGAACCATTGTTCTCTTTTGGCATAAAAATTAGTTTCTCTTTATTAAGGTCATATTGTTATTGTATATCTTCACTGTCTAATTTATTTACCATATCAGTATAAAAAATATCTACCATATTAAGAATAACTTTTCTCACCTGATCACCGTCACGAATTTCCCTGACTATGATTGCTATGGATTCAACAATACTGTATGAAACAAGATATATGGCA
>JAUZPH010000005.1 GCA_030706065.1 Bacillota bacterium
ACAATTTCACCCTTCTTGTAGTTCTTCCTTCCTTTATCCACAACCATCTTGTTACTTATCTTACTTCCGCTTCCTTTTTCTATTGTCATTGTGAAATCATCACAAGCTTTTGCCATAAAAAATCTGTCTCCACGTTTATTCAAATCGATTCTTTCTATATCAGCATCTTTGCTTACTATTTTCTTACTTTCAAATTTAGAAAAACCGTAATTTAACAGCATGCTTGCATCTCGGTTCCTTACTTTAAAGGTTGGGGCGCCCATTATCACTGCCAGCATTCTGACTCCATCTCTTACAGCAGTAGCAGATATACAGTACCGCGCCTCCTCTGTAAATCCTGTCTTTAACCCATCACAGCCTTTAAAAAAGCGCACAAGCTTATTGTGATTGACTAACCCTATGGGGTCCTTTCTTCCTTCCGATATAGTTTCCATATATGTGCCGCTGTACTTTAATATTGTTGGGTGCTTTAACAACTCTCTTGACATAAGGTATATATCATAGGCACTTGTCATGTGCCCCGGTGCTGAAAGCCCGGTACAATTTTTAAAGGTCGTATCCTTCATACCTATACTCTGAGCCATTTCATTCATCATCTTAACGAAGGATTCTTCACTGCCGCCTAGATATTCAGCTATAGCCACAGCCGCATCATTTCCCGATGCTATGGCGATACCCTTTAATAGCTCTTCCACAGTCCTTATCTCCCCGGTATCAAGTAGCATCGTACTTCCGCCCATTTTTTTTGCATTTTCACTTACAGTAACCTTGTCACTTAACTTTATTTTTCCGTTATCCACAGCTTTCATGGCTAATAACATAGTCATTATCTTTGTTACAGATGCCGGTGCAAACTTTTCATGGGAATTTTTTTCATATAAAATTTTACCATTGGAGGGCTCAACCAACAATGCTGATTTTGCTTCGACATTTATTGCTTCTCCCTCGGCCTTTACCTCTATACTGCTTACATTCAGCAATACTGCCGCTGTTAGTGCAAATACCAGTATGTTAAATATATTTCTCTTCATTTCAAATCCTCCTTTCATATTTATCTTTTCCTAAAAGCAATAGATTATCACACTGAATAAAAAAAACGTGCATATGCACGTTTTCCACTTTTTACTATGCTCTGGGATGTGTACTTTTGTATACATCCATTAACTTATTTTTATGAATTATATCTATGTATACTTGTACAGCAGAAATATCCTTATAACCCAGAAGTTCCTTAAGGGATCTTATATCTGCGCCATTCTCAATCAAATGTACTGCAATAGAATGCCTTAGAGTATATAAATTAATGTCCTTTTGTATATCCGCTTTTTTTGCATAATACTTTATTATCTTCCAAAAGCCCTGCCTGGTCATCTTATCTCCTTTGTTATTAAGAAATAAGAAATCTGTCCTTAAGACATTGAATCTATCCCTGATTTCAGTATAGGACTTCATCCATGTTATACAGTAATTACCAAGGGGGATTATTCTTTCCAAGCCCTTTAATCCCTTACATCTCAGGTAATTAAAGTTTAAATCCACATCTTCAACCTTTAAATTCAGCATTTCTGATATTTTTATACCACTTGCATACATCATTTCCAACATGGCTTTATCCCTTATTCCCTTACAGGTATTGATATCAGGAGTGCAAAGAAGTTTGTTTACTTCCTCCACCGTCAATATCTCCGGTGTATTCCTCTTATATTTTGGTATATCATAATCAATTATTGTTACCATATCTGTTAAACCATTCTTATAAAGAAACTTGTAGAAATTTCTTATACAGATAATACTCCTGGCAATGGAGGATTCCTTTCTGCCGCTGGTGGATAACGTCTGAATATAATTTAGCAGTGTAATTTTATCTACTTTATTAAAATCCATACTATTGGAGCTAAGGAACTCTTTGAACTTTGTTATATCCCTCCTATAAGCATCAATAGTATTCAGGCTCAATTTTTTATCTTCACTGATGTATTGTAAATATCTATCTACAAGTTCGTTCATGAATACACCTACTAACCTATATAGAAAGTAATAAAATCTTTACATTGAGCTGTCCCAAAATAGCCAATCTTCACGGATTTATGGGACTGCTCAATGTAATTAGATTTTCACTTTCTATATAAAATGATTTTGGCCTTTCAGTAATAATTATCTTATATTATATATAAGATTGTATTTTTCCTCAATATCAATATGTTATATAACTTTTAAACACATTATAGTAATATTGTAAAAAATCAGCATTATTATTAATCATAACCACAAATATACTATTTCTATGGTTAACAGTACGCTTATATATGTAAAACAAAATGTAATCAAGCAATTGAGGCAGGATTACTCCAAGAAGTATTAAAAGCAAAAGACACTTAAAGTATATTATAATGAATCTATATCTACTGAAACCATTTATCAAATATACACACTTCCTGCGTAAAATGCTACTGTTTGAATTGCCCTGGGTGTAATATAGGCTTCATATAAAAATCCTAACATCATAACGAGTATAATTATTAAAAAGCTCATGGAATAATCCAAAAAGTAATTTTTATGGTAATTGACTTGTTTATTTAGCTTGTCCTTTAATTTTGCTAAAGATAACTTAATGGCGAGGACAGATCCTATCACAATACAAGGCAGGTAAATAATATTCTGTGGAAGAACTCCCATAAGGACAAAGCCAACACCGCTGTAGCTCATGCTATAGAAAACGAAGGTCAGAGTAAATCCCAGTGTGAATCCTTTAATTATATCTATGACAAGTATTACAGGAATACCTACAATAGTCAAGCCCAGCAGCCATAATGCAGCTATCATTGGCACATTTGTTTTTACCGTTTCGATGAGTATACTTTTATTGTTTACAGCTTCAGAACCTATAGTTTTCTTGAACCCAAGGAAATAGTTTATAAGATCCTGTCGTTCTGTCTCTCCCATGTATTTTACTGTATAGATTCCAAGTACTATACCGGTAAAAAGACAAAAAAGGCATACAACATATAACCACAGGCTCTCCTGAAAATGTTTTGACACATTTCTGTTTAACTTGGCACCTCTCATAGATATTCCTCCTTATGGTAAATCTTTTTTTATTATAAGTTACATATATAGAATCCAAAAAGTCTATTACATTCTACTCTCGCAAAAATCCGTTAAGATTGGATATTTTGCTCGGCACAATGTAAGACTTTTAAAGGGTTCTATATAGGTCTTATAATATCTATGAGATCATGGGCAAATATATTCCTAAAAAGCAATAGGTTAAGATTCTATGAAATAATGAAAGAGGACACACCTGATGGTAGTGTCCACAATTCATATATTAAACAACTAAAATTAGCTCACTTTATTTTTTAGTCTTAATTTGTCTGCAACCATAGCAATAAATTCGCTGTTGGTTGGCTTGCCCTTATCATTATGAATAGTATATCCAAAGAGCTTATTTATGGTCTCTACCTGGCCTCTTCCCCATGCTACTTCTATTGCATGTCTAATAGCCCTTTCAACTCTGCTGGCAGTGGTATTAAATTTCTTGGCTATTGATGGGTACAATTCCTTTGTGACTGCAGAGAGTAATTCCATGTCGTTTACCACCATTGTTATGGCTTCCCTTAAATACATATATCCTTTGATATGAGCAGGTACACCTATTTCATGAATTATGCTGGTAATTTCAGCTTCCAAATCCATTGGCTCCTTCTTGGATACCTTTATTTCAGAGGTTTCTATAAAAGAAATGGTTCTCTTTGGATCATCACTTGATATTGTATTATTAAACATCTGTCTTATTCTCTTTGTAAATACATCCATGTCAAAGGGTTTAACCACATAATAGTCAGCTCCCAAAGTTATTGCCCTTTGGGTTATCTTATCTTGTCCTACTGCTGATAATACAATTATTCTCGGTTTTGGGTCTATATCCATAGAATTCAGTCTTTCCAAAACACCAAGGCCATCTAAATGAGGCATAATTATATCCAGAACTACCAGATCCGGTCTTTTCTCTGCAATAAGCTTTAATGCTTCTACCCCATCCTTAGCTATCCCAGTAACAAGTATGTCTCTCTGGTTCAATAAATAATCATTTAAAATGTTACAAAATTCCTTATTATCATCAGCGATAAGTACTGATATTTTAGTTTCTTCCATTTTTATTCTCCTTCCAATAATTTATTCCATATCTTAACAAAATACTAATTCGACAAATCTAAGAGAAATCCTTCTAATATTTAAAAAAAATTTTGTTAATTTTATCCATTTTATTTTTATTCTCTCTTTTTGAATAAATTGTTTCAATTACGGGACTAAACTTCAAAAAAAAAATAAAAACATGCCTATCAACCATTTCTGCAATTTGGTTTGTAGGCATGTATCTATTATTAAGGTTCAAAATTATTCCTGCTATATTTCTTACTCAATAAGCTTAGAGTCCTTTAACATCCATTCAATATAAATACCGTATCCGGTATCCGGTTTATTAATTAAAACATGAGTAACAGCTCCTACTATCTTGTTGTTTTGTATTATTGGACTACCACTCATTCCCTGAACTATGCCTCCTGTCTTACTTAACAATTCAGGATCTGTTACTTTTATTACCATACTTTTAGGTCCAGGAGTCTCCTGATTAAGGAGCTTTTCAATTATTATATCATAATATTTTGGTCCTTTGTCATCAATGGTTGTTATTATTTGCGCCTTACCTGGCTTTATTTCATTTCTTAAAGATACTTTCATAGGCTTTACCTTGCTTCCATCCAGTACTTTCTTTTCCGCCTTACCAAATATTCCACATTCAGTGTTATCTGTTATTTTTCCCAAAACATTATTTTCGTTAATGAATATCCCTTTTAATTCCCCGGGTGTACCTCTTACACCTTTTCTTATGCTTACTATCGAAGAAGAGACCAGTTCACCTTTATCCACGCTTAATATAGTACCTGTATCTACATCTGTTATCGGATGACCAAGGGCTGCAAAGCTGCCGGTTTTATCATCATAAAATGTCAAGGTACCGACTCCTGCTGTGGAATCCCTTACCCACAAACCTATTTTATATTTATTATCGCTTTGTACCTTTATCGGTTTAACTCTTTTGACAATGCTTTCTCCCTTTCTTTCAATTACAACCTTCAGTTCTTTTCCCTGACACCCATTGATTTGATAGGCTAACATTTCAGCACTCTTTATGGGCTTATCATTTATACTCAGTATAGTGTCCCCAACCATTATACCACTTTGTGCAGCAGGACTGGATACCTTTCCCATGCCTGCTTCAACATCGCTTAGTGCTACCACAAGCACACCCTTTGTATTTAACTTTACACCTATACTTGTTCCGCCTGGATAAAGGCTCATTTCCGGAACCTGTTTTACATTAATGGATTTGACGCGGATTAGGCCAAGCAGTTTAACATCCAGTTTACTACTGACATTTCCCGAATTTTGAAACTTACCTACTGCTGCCGCTGCATTTCCTTTGGATTCACTTAGTTTTAACAAATAATTTGATTTTACATCAAGTTTGCTTCTTACAAAGACTGTATCGGGAATATTCTCTATAGAAAAAAATAGAACCAGGATCATTATTACAGGAGTTAAAATACATAAGAATTTGTATAACTTTTTTCGGCCCATTATTTTAACCTCCTTTTACATTTATACATCCCTCAGCAATATCATTTCTCAAAACTCCAGTTTATTTCTTAGTCTTTGATTTTAAGTTTCCCGATTTGACATGCCGTTATGCTATTATATCGCTTCATACAAAGCCAATACTTTAGCACTACTCCTTAATAATGTTTTTTATCAACTATTTTGTTTAATAAATCTTGGCATTTACATCTTGATATCAAATATCATCAAAAGATAATTTTTTATATGTAAACCAAACTATTATTGAAAACAAAAAAACCATAAGCATAGCAACTTATGGTAATATTTTCTCTAATCTTTTATTAAATTATGTGTAAAAATTACAGATTTTATAAATTTTTAAACCTGAACTAATGAATCCTCAAGCTCACATTGAATATCACTGCAATTCAGGTGCTATATTGAACCTCTGATCTTTTTCTTAAGATTATCAGCCATCTGTATTAACTGCTTCGAATTATCCATAGTTATATCCGTTACCTCTATTCCCCCGATCATTCTGCTTATTTCCTCAACCTTTTCTTTTTCAGTCATTTTCCTTACATTTGTATAAGTCTTATTATCTATAACTTCCTTATACACCCTGTAATGGATGTCTGACATAGTGGCTATCTGCGGAAGGTGAGTTATGCAGAATACCTGATGCCTGCAGGAGATCAGATACATTTTTTCTGCAACTCTTTGAGCAATGGCACCGCTTATACCGGTGTCTATTTCATCAAAAATTACCGTAGGTATCATATCCTTATTGATAAAAACTGTTTTTAAGGAAAGCATTATCCTTGACAATTCACCACCGGAAGCAATCTTGTCCAGAGCCTTTAAAGGTTCTCCAGGATTAGTGGAAATAAGGAACTGAACCTTATCAAACCCACTGTTTCGTAAAACTTCGTCTCTTTCTATGTTGACCTTGAATATACTTTTTGACATACCTATGTATGCCAGTTCGTCCTTTATCCTCATCTCAAGTATCTCTGCTGATTCTACCCTTACGTCGTGGATTTTTTCAGCCATATTCCTGCAAATACCCTCTATCTTTTTCTTTTCCGCATTTAACCTGTCTATAACTTCGCTTCTATTTACTATTTCCTCATAATCCGACATCAGTTTATCTCTATATGCAAGAATAGATTCAATGGTATCACCATACTTTTTCTTGAGCCTGCCAATCTCATATATTCTGCTGTTTATGGCGGACAATTCGTCCATATCATAATAGTAGCTGTCCTTTATTGCCCTTAACTCCGAAATGCCCTGCTCAATTCCATAATAAACTTCTTCCAGGCCTTCGCTTATCTTCTTCACAACCCTAACATTGTTTTCTATGGACTTTAAGTCCCGTATAACATTATCAAGGCTGTCATATATTGAAGCACAGCCCTCTATTCCGTTATAAAGAGCCTCATAGCTGCTGTTTAGAACACTGCTTATCTTTTCTGCATTAGTGAGTATCTCTGCTCTCTCTTCAAGTTCTGCATCTTCTCCCACCACCAGCTTGGAACTGTTAATTTCATCCAATTGAAACTGAAGGTAACTGGATACCTTTTCTTTCTGCTCATCATTACCCTTCAGACTTTCTATTTTACTGCCAATCTCATTTAGCTTATCATATTTTTCCCTGTACTCGGCCATCAATTCAGCCAGTTTGCTTCCGCAAAAGCTGTCCAGGTACACAATATGTGTGGTGGTATGGAGCAGATTCACATTTTCATGTTGTCCATGTATATCAAGCAAAGTTCCGCTTATCTCTCTTAATGATGATAATATTACGGATTTACCATTTACCTTTATTACGCTCCGTCCCGAGCTGAAGCTCTCCCTGCTTATTATAACAATGTCATCAAATTCAATATCGAGCCCCGTTAGCACGGTTTTTGTACTTTCTGAATCCATACTGAATATGGCCTCCACGTAAGTACTGCTTTCTCCGGTTCTAATCAGGTCCTTGTTAAATTTACTGCCCAATACATAATTTATAGCATCGATGAGTATGGATTTACCGGCTCCGGTTTCTCCGGTTAAAACATTAAAGCCCTCCTCAAAATTTAAAGTGAGCTCCTCTATTAATGCAAAGTTCTTAATGTTTATTTGTAGAAGCATCTACTACCCTCCATTGTAAAATACAACTAAAATGAAAATAACAGTACGCTTTTAAGCATTCAAAAGCTTCTTTATCTTTTTTACTAATTCCTGGGCTTTCTCAACATTTCTTACAATTATAAAAATCGTGTTATCACCAGCTATTGTACCTGCAATTTCTTCAAAACTTAATGAATCTATTGCCTCAGCAGCAGCTGAAGCAGACCCGGTTATTGTCTTTACAATAACCATATTCTCTACATTTTCTACATACAGGACTGTTTGAGAAAATATATTTACCAATTTGTTCGATAGGAAATTCTGTTCAGGAGTTATAGCCACATATTTATATTTTCCGCTATTTGACAGAACCTTTATGAGCTTAAGCTCCTTTATGTCCCTTGATACGGTAGCCTGGGTAACATCCATCCCACACCGCTTCAACTCCTCTGCCAGTTCCTCCTGTGTCTCAACTTCCTTTGAGTTAATGATCTCAATAATCTTAGCATGACGTAAAACTTTCATAACTACTCACCTTCACAATTTATTTCTCTGGTACGCCAAATGATTTTATCTCTCAAAACCCTAAAATAATCATAATCCTTCAACCTGATGAGCCTGCACTTCCATGTAGATAACCCAATGGATATTGAGAATCCTTCCTCTAATTTAAGAGCCTCCTGTCCATCTACAGTTAAAAATACGCTGTCATTCCAGTCGCTTATAGATATTGTTACTATACTTCTTGCATCCAGGATAAGGGAGCGCAGCCCTGGTGAATGTGGACAAATAGGAGTTACCTCTATCAAATTCAAAGTAGGATATATTATTGGCCCTCCCGCTGACAGAGCATAGGCTGTAGATCCTGTTGGTGTTGATATTATTACTCCATCTGCACTGAATTCTGTATATAGATTGTTATCCACCCTGATTTCATACTTTGCCATCCTCGCCAAAGTACCTTTGGAAAGGACGATATCATTCAAGGAATCATACATTATCCTATCATGAAGCCCACTTACTTCACAGTTCAGCATCATCCTGTCCTCAATAGTGAACTCATTGAGCTTAATATGCATCAGTGCCTTCATCAGTTCACTTTTCTCGACACTTGCTAAAAAGCCAAGATTTCCGATATTTACGCCGAATATTGGAATACCCTTCCTGCAGAGTGATCTGGCGGTTCTTATTATTGTTCCATCGCCCCCCAAAGTGATCATAATCTCTATCTTATCTGCATCAGGAGTATTGTCCAGTAGGCTGTCTTTAAAAACTACAATCTCACTACTGTCGAAAACCTGACTTATACAATCCTTAACTTCTTTTAATATCTTTCCGCTTCTGTCTTTGGAACTATTGATATTTAAACCTATAAACTTCATTATTCCTCCTTAAAACAGGCTCAATCCAACATGTTATGCGATTTTTTTACAACTTCCTCTATCATCAAATTATCAAAACCATAAGCCTCGGATTTGTCCTTTGTTAAATACAACAAATATTCTATATTACCCTCCGGGCCCTTTATTGGAGAATATTCTATGTCAATAACGTTAAATCCTTCTTTTACAGAAAAATTCACAATGTTCTGTATTACCTCCAAATGTGTTTCCTTTTCCTTTACAACACCCTTTTTCCCGACTTTTTCCCTTCCGGCCTCAAATTGCGGTTTTATGAGCGCCAGAACTTCCCCGGTATCCATAAGCAGGTTTTTAACTGCAGGCAGTACCTTTGTCAGGGATATAAAAGAGACATCTATAGAGGCCATATCACATAAATCTCCTATGTCTTCAGGAGTTACATATCGTATATTTGTTCTTTCCATACAGACTACCCGCGGGTCTATTCTAAGCTTCCATGCAAATTGTCCATAGCCGACATCTATAGAAAACACCTTTCTCGCTCCGTTCTGAAGCATACAATCTGTAAAGCCCCCGGTAGATGCACCGATATCCATACATATCTTATCCTTCAGATCTATTTTAAACTCATGAATTGCCTTCTCCAATTTATACCCTCCGCGGCTTACATAAGGCATTTCATTCCCTCTGAACTCTATATTATCCTCTTTTTTTACAATCTGTCCAGCTTTTGTTGTTTTTATACCATTAACATAAACTTCCTCTGCCATTATAGCGGCTCTTGCTTTTTCCCTTGATTGAAAGATCCCCTTTTCTACCAGCAGAACATCAAGTCTCTCCTTTGTATCGCTCATAGCCTTCTCCTTAAAATAACGATATATTAATGACTTTCTCGGCAATCCCGTCGACATCCAGGCCGTATAATTTGTACAAGATATCCGGGCTTCCCTGCTCAATAAATTCATCCTTAAAACCTAAAATCACTACCTTGTTACTATATCCAGAACTGTTAATATAATCCAAAACCATGGACCCTAAACCTCCCCGGACTACATTATCCTCTATAGTAATTATCTTGAATCCCTGTCCGCACAGCCCATCAATCATATTAGTGTCTATGGGCTTTACAGAGTATGCATTTACTATTGTTGTCTCTATACCCATATTCTCGAGTTTTTGTGCTGCCAGCACCGCGTGGCTTACCATTTTTCCTACAGCCAGCAGTGCGATTTTTCCACCTTCATTTATGACTTCCCATTTGCCGGGCTGAATTGAATCCACGGAAGTTAATGTCAATTCCTTTTTATCTCCACCCCTTGGATATCTGATGGCCACCGGTTTGTCATATTCCGCCGCCCATCTCAGCATCTTTCTTAACTCATCGGTACACTTTGGCGCAAGTATAGTCATATTTGGCATATGTGAAAGATATGATAAATCGAATGTCCCCTGATGAGTTTCTCCATCCTCTCCAACAATACCTGCTCTATCCACTGCGAACACTACCGGCAGCTTTTGTATACAGACATCATGGAGAACCTGATCATAGGCCCTTTGCAGAAAGGTGGAGTAAACAGCAAAAAATGGCTTAAACCCTTCCCTGGCCATTCCTGCAGCTAAAGTAACCGCATGTTGCTCGGCTATTCCTACGTCAAAAAATCTTTTATTAAACCTTTTTGCAAATTTGCCAAGCCCCGTTCCGTCCGTCATTGCGGCAGTAATTGCAACAACTTTTTCGTTATTCTCAGCAATATTGGAGAGTTCGTCTCCAAAGATACTTGAATAGGTATCTCCAGCAGTAAAACAGATTTCTCCGCTGTCGCAATCGAAAGGCCCAATACCATGAAACTTGTTGGGATTTTTCTCGGCAAAATCGTAACCTTTACCCTTTTGGGTTATTGTATGAATTATTACCGGACCATCGTCCATATTTTTTGCCAGTGCCAGAACTTTGCTCAGTTCTTTAATGTTATGTCCATCTATGGGTCCTAGATATTTAATTCCCATATCTTCAAAAAGCATTCCAGGGACAATAAACTGTTTTATGCTGTCCTTGATTTTGTTTATACCATTTACAACACCTTTTCCTAAAGAACTCTTCAGCATAGTGGTGTTAAATTCATTTTTAAGCTTGTTATAACTTGGATCAAGCCTCAGCTTACTCAGATATGAGGATAGGCCGCCAACATTTTTTGCTATGGACATCTGGTTATCATTGAGCACTATAATAATCTTTGTTTTTTTGTACCCTGCATCGTTCAAAGCCTCAAGAGCCATGCCCCCTGTAAGAGCACCATCCCCTATAACTGCAACTATATTATGCTTTTCGCCCTTCAGATCCCTAACTCTGGCCATACCAAGAGCTGCAGATATGGAAGTACTGCTGTGCCCTGTTTTAAACATATCGTATGGACTCTCCTCGGGCTTTGGAAAACCGCTGATACCTTTATACTTTTTTAGAGTGTCGAAGCCATCCTTCCTACCTGTAAGGATTTTGTGCACATATGCCTGATGCCCAACATCCCAGATGATTCTGTCACTTTTAAAATCAAACACATTGAACAAACTAATTGTAAGTTCAACTACTCCTAGATTTGAAGCCAGATGTCCCCCTGTTTTTGACACCTTATCTATCAAAAAAGACCTAATTTCATCGCTTAGGGTCTTCAAATCGGCTAAAGTCATTTTTTGTATATCCATAGGATCATCAAAACTATCAAGTACTTTATACATTATAAGATCTTCCTTTTCGTTTCTTATTTGAGGAAATCGTAACTCTCCATCACAGAAATAACACAACAGATATTTTCAGATCTCCCTTTATGGATGCGGAAATTTATATTTGAATTTATCGCCTTGGATGTAAAATTTCCGCATCTTTAGATGTGTGAGTTTATATTTTAATTTATCACCTTCGAAAAATCGGTGAAGATTCGATATTTTCTCCAGTGAATTTGCTAAGGTTTAAACTCATACATCTTTAGTATTCCCTCATAAGAAGATAATTAGTGAGTTCCTGCAGATGAGAAGTATCTGCCGATAATCCCTTTAACAATTCCATACATTCCTCAGTCAAACTGCTGCATATGCTTTTACATTCCTCCAGGCCATAAACTGTTACATAGGTAGTCTTATTATTCTGGGCATCGCTGTTTACCATTTTCCCTAAAACAGAAGTATCGCCGACAACATCCAGTATGTCATCCTTGATTTGAAAAGCCATACCGAGCTTATCGCCAAAGGAATCAAGAACCTTCAAATCTTCCTCAGGAGCATCCGCAATTACCGCACCGGCTTTTATTGCCGCCTTTATAAGGGCCCCTGTCTTCCTGCTGTGCATATATTCGAGCTGCTCCAGTTCTATCCTCTTATTCTCACTGAGAATGTCAACCACTTGTCCTCCAATCATACCCTCCACACTGCTTGCCTCAAGTATTATTTTTGCTGCATTTAGTCCAAGGGTTCCCCTTTTCATAGAATAATTAATGAGAAGATTTGCAGCTTCATTTAACAAACCATCCCCGGCCAAAACCGCTAAGGCCTCGCCATAAACCTTGTGACAGGTAGGCTTTCCTCTTCGCAGGTCGTCGTTATCCATACTGGGCAAATCGTCATGTATCAGTGAATAAGTATGAATCATCTCCAAAGCACAGGCTGGTTCCAAAACTTCAATATAGTTGTCCTTGTATAATTGATAGCAAAGCAGCAGCAATATTGGCCGGATCCTTTTTCCTCCAACAGATAAGCTATAATGCATAGCTTCATATATCATCTTGTTATAGCTTCCCTTACCTGCAAAATATTGTTCAAGACTTTCATCAATAGTTTTCTTGAGTCCATCAATTATCATCATAATTTTTCCACTTCCTCAAAATCTTCCTCATCCCCGTTGTTAAGGATCTTGATCCTGCCTTCTGCCTCATTGAGTATCTTGTAAAGCCTGTTACAGGTTTTCATACCATCCTCATAATATTTTATGGACTCATCCAGGGAGAGTTCACCTTTTTCCATCTTATCGATTATGTCTTCCAGCCTTGACATCAAATCTTCATAGCCTTCCTTCTTCTTTACCATAGCTATTCTCCTTCAAAACTAACATTGGTTTCCACCTTGCCATCCTTTAAAGTTATATATATACGATTCATCGTTTTTAATCTATCAATACTGCTTATTACATTTCCTTCTTTATCCTGTACAATTGAATATCCCTTGTTCAGTACATTTAACGGGCTGTGAGCATTTAAAACGGCATTCAGCTTTCCCAGTTGTTCCTTCTTCATGTTTAAAACCATTTGCATATTGTGATTCAGACGGGTTTTCAAATTGTCTATAAAGTTATATCCGTTAACAATATAGTTTGTAGGATTATTGAGTTCAAGCCTGTTTCTGAACCTCTCCAGCATATTCTTTTTATAAACCAGCCTGCTGTCAAACAAGCTATGGAGCCTTGATTCCGCATTGCTTATTCTGCCGTTAAATTCCTCAAATGAAGGCACCGCTATCTCTGCTGCCGCCGATGGGGTAGGCGCCCTTCTGTCACTTACAAAATCGATAATTGTAAAATCAGTCTCGTGTCCAACACCGGAAATTATCGGTTTTTTAGACTTGTAAACTTCATAGGCTAATGCCTCATTATTAAAACTCCAAAGTTCCTCAATGGAACCTCCGCCTCTGGCAATAATAATTACATCAATATCTTCAATACTGTTTAGGTAGCGGATTCCGCGTATTAACTCCTCGCTTGCCGCCGGACCTTGAACCAGTGAAGGATAAATCAGAATATCCACATTTCTACTTCTCCTCCTGGCCACGTTAATTATATCTCTGACAGCTGCCCCGGTAGGTGAAGTAACTACACCGATTCTTCTTGGATATACCGGGATCGGTTTTTTATGTTCAGCATCAAATAATCCTTCCCTTTCCAACCTTTCCTTTAACTTAAGAAAAGCCGCATACAGCTCTCCTATGCCGGCCTGAGTCATTTTCGTGCAATAAAGCTGATAGCTCCCTTCCTTTAGATAAAGGGATATCCTGCCGGCGATCTCTACATTCATGCCGTTTTCAGGTAAAAATTCCAACCCTTCCGCATCTCTTCTGAACATAACAGCATTTATTTTGCTTCCTTCATCCTTAAGCGAAAAGTATATATGACCGCTGTCATGTATTTTAAGATTTGAGATTTCACCTTTCACATGGATGTTGCTTAATATGAAATCATTATCCATTACTTTTTTTATATAGCTGTTCAAAGCACTGACGGTTAATACTTTAATATACATTTCCCATATACGCCTCACAGACATTTTTTATAAGCATAGTTGTTGTCATGGCACCTACGCCGCCGGGCACCGGTGTAACAAAGGCGGCCTTGCAAACTACATCATCATATAATACGTCCCCTGTTATCTTTCCGTTCACTGAAGATGTCCCAACGTCGATAACAATAGCCCCATCCTTGACAAATTCCCCTGTTACAAATCCGGGTCGCCCGATTGCAGAAACAAGGATATCCGCAGAACTGCAGATTCCTGCAAGGTTTTTACTCCTGGAATGACAAATTGTAACTGTACAATTTTCATTAAGCAGCAGTTGTGCAACTGGCTTGCCGACAATATTGCTTCGTCCTATTACAACTGCATGTTTTGCTTCTAAATCAACGCCTGTGCTCCTTATCAAACTTATCACACTCATGGGGGTACATGGCACAAAGCTTCTCTCCCCCTTATAAAACTTTCCATTATTTATATCAGTCAGACAATCAATATCCTTTTTATATGATATTGAGGATGTAACCTTTTTCTCATCTATATGGCTTGGAAGAGGTAAAAACATCATGATTCCATCAATATTCATATCAGAATTGAGATTATTAATCAATTGCATCAATGCAGCCTCTTCTATAGCAGCTTCCAATCTATTTACAACACAATCAACACCAAGTTCCCTGCACAACTTCATCACATTATTCAAATAATACAGAGAACCACCATCGTTTCCGACAATAACTGCTGCAAGGCAGGGAACTCTTTTCCCTTCACTGATTAAATTTTCTATGGTCTTCTTTATCTCAGCCCTATAATTTGCAGCTAAGGCCTTCCCATCTATTAGAGCCCCCATCTTGTACCTCCTATATTCTTCCTTCCTTCTTAGCTATCCTATCCAGTACACCGTTGATAAATCCCACTGATTTGTCTTCGGAATATTTCTTTGCAATTTCCACCGCCTCATTGATAAATACCGCTGCAGGAGTCTCTGTATCATAGACTATTTCATAGGTACATGCCCTTAGAATAGCAAGATTAATTTTGGAAATCCTGCTCATCTTCCAGTTTACAAGATGCTTTTCAATCTTCCCATCCAGTTCCGCCATGTTGTCATATACACCGGAAATTATTCTTTTCATATATGTCAAATCGATCTGTTCAAGATCTTCCTCATAATTTTCACCAAAATCTCCTAAAGCTTCCTCAACACTACACTTATTTATTGACATCTGATAGAGTAATTTAATGCCTTCTTCTCTTGATAATCTTCTATTCACGATTACATCCTCCGCTATATAAAATTTCTATTATTTCTATTATCAACTATATTATAAAAAAAATATACACCTTTTTAACAAAAGGATAAATATTTATAAACATGGAAACACCCTCTGAATACACACAGAGGGTGTTTTTTACCTATTCCTCAACCAATTCATTATTAACATCAGTCTTTGGAACTATGATGTTATGCACGAATATGTTCACTGCGGATACACTTAACCCGGTCATTGTTTCTACGGCTTTCTTCACATTATCCTGAACGCTTTTTGCAGCCTCGTGTATTTTTATACCGTATTCCACCCCAACAACAATATCTATGGATGCACTATCTTCACCGACATTCACCTTTACACCCTTTGATAAGTTTTTCTTACCACCGAGCATCTGTGTTATACCTCCCGCCAGGCCGGCACTCATACCGGTTATACCTTTTATCTCAGCAGCAGCAAGGCCTGCAATTACACTAACAACCTCATCGGAGATTTTTACTATCCCCATATTGGCCGAATTATTTATATTCTCATCCATACTGGTCCCTCCCACATTCTGCTCAAGGCAAAATTCTATCTTATGTACATTATATCAAATATAATAATAATTTACAAATATTATTCTTTGCACTCTACCTCGACATTTATTATCTTTGCCTCACTGTAAACTACATCCTTGATGACTTTTCCCTGCTGAGTAGTAAGATCTTTGGCCTTTATTACTATTCTTGCCTTTTGGTTGTTATCTTCAAGGTAGCAAATTACATCATCAAAACCCTTTCCCTTCAGTACCTCTTCAATCTTTTGCTCATGGGTCTGTGCTACTGTATATTGGGTATACTGTTTTGTTGCCTCGTTTCTCTGCGCCTCAGTGACGTTCTTGTCATCAATTATAGTCCTCAATGACGCCATAGCCTGTGTTTCAATCTGTTCTTTCTTGGTACGTGAAGATTCAAAGTACTCCGTACTTGTTGTGGTACTGTTTTTATCATTATTCATTGTTACTATCCCGTCATTATTAAAGTCATCATTGGTAACTCCCAGTGGTCCGTTAACTTTTGCAGCCAATATACCGGCACAAACTATCAGTGCCAGTAATGTCACAATAATACCTGCTTGCTTTTTATTCATTTTAATTCCTCCCATCTATTTTCTATTGAATTATATGCAATTATTTCATTGGACATACCTGTATTTTATAATTAGGGATACCGAAGTAACATGACACTGCTGCTATTATACTTGATCTTATCTCACTTTTTTCCGCTCCCTGAGCAACTATAACTATACCTGCTACCTTAGGGGTAAGCCTCTTTAAAATATATGGTTCAGTGTCACTGCCATTTGTTGATGTTACCACAGTTGTTCCGCTGGTGCTCTGGGTTGTTGTGTTTTTACCACCAGCATTATCTGTTATATTGGTGGTGGTTGTACTGGTGTTGTCATTGATTGCTGGTATTTCCTCTTCATTTGAATCAAAGGTGATACCTACTTCAACCTGCCCTATGCCCTTTATCTTTCCTAGTATGCTGGTTATTTCCGCTTTCCTTTTGTCCTCATATTGATTTAAGTCACTATAGCCCTTTACTACAGGCTGCTGATTCCCTTGACCTGCTGACGCAGTTGCGGCTGTAGAAGTAGATTTAAAAAAGTTTGATACCACTATCAGAAGAACCCCTATGAGCAGAACTATTATCAGGTTAGATGCATTTTTCTTTGAAGTCAGTTTATTTATGTATTCAAGCAATTTGTTCAGGTTCACGATTTTATCCTCCTCTCCCGTATACAACATTATTCTTATTTGGTTAATTTATAAACTGCTATTTTGCCCTCAGGTATGTCCAACACACCACTCAAGTAATTCTTTATCTCCTCCCCCTGTTCACTATTATCTTCACTCTGTTTGTCCAAGCCGCCTGCTGCATTGATATCAACCTTGCCTACGGTGCCTACAGTACCTACGGTTCCATCATTCATCCTTATTTTTATCCCGCTTATCAAAGGCTGCTGTTCCTCCTTGTCATAGGTTACAGTGGCTTCAGCTTTACAGTTTAACTTTGGATACTTCTCCTTTAGTTTCTTTTCACACAACTTTTCAAGATTGGTCTTAAATACCGTCAGTACATCATTGACGCCCTTGTCCTTGTATTTCGTATTATCTGTATTTATAATCTGATCCATGGAACTTGTTGTTTTATTGATAAAAGCCGTAACTTCGGTGCCCTTGTTAAGAAATTTTACAAGAGGGTTTATAATGACAGTCATCAGGATAAGCCCCAGTACAAATTTTGAGTATTTCTTGAGCTTATCATTAGGCAGAAGCATTTCTACCGCAGTAATGAAAAAAATCGTCGTGCAGATATTTATAACCCAGCTTCTCATAGCATCCATCTGTTTCACCTACTTTTTTCTCTTTTTACAGATGCAGAAATTTTACATCCTAGGTGATAAGCTAAAAAGTGAATTTTTGCATCTTTAATGTTCTATCCTCCCATGATTGCTTTTCCCGTTGATGCCAATATTGAAATCATTATAAAAAACATAATTGAAACCGAAATCAAGCTTGACATAATCAGCAGCAGCGAATCCCCTGCGGCGCTGATACAACTTACAAATTTCTTGTCACTGACAGGTTCTATCATTGCAGCAGTAAATTTGTACAGCATGGCCATAATGAATATCTTTATAATCGGAAAAGCTACAATAATGACAACAGCAATAAGTCCGAAGGCTGACAGGGCATTTTTTAGTAATATTGAATATCCCGCCACTGTGGAGATGGCATCCGAGAGACATTTCCCAACTACGGGGATAAAGTTGTCTACACCATACTTTAGAGTTTTTACTGTAACCTGGTCTATTGTCTTTGAAGTAATTCCTCTAACGGTTATTACTCCGATAAATACTGTCATAATTATTCCCTGTATCCAGATTGCCCATTGGTTTATCAGCTTTGTTAGCTTGTCTATTTTAAATTCATCTGAAATATTATTGACAAACTGCAAAATAAAGCCAATAAGTATAATGGGGATAATCAAGGTGGCGTACAGCCTAGCAGCAATATTTACTCCTGCTACTATTATTGGGTTCATTACCGCTGCCTCCGTTATTCCTCCTACACTGGCTACCAGCATCACCAGCACCGGAACAAGAGCTGTCATAAAATCTGTCATCTGGGAAATGGTATCCTTGGCCAGATTTAATCCTACCAGGAAGCTTTTTGTAACAACTATAATCAGAATTGAATAACAGGCAAAATAGGCTATATTAGACAAGCTTTCGTTGCTGAAGGCACTTTGAAGATTGTTAAGAAGGGCCGCCACTATAGCTATGATTACCACTATGATCATAAGTTTGGCTGCCGCTGCAACTTCCTTAAAAACATATGTAACGAGCACCTTATACACAGCATTATTGGATATCCCACCATCACCGGTGTTGACATAATTATTTATGTACTCTCTAATATCAACTTCGTTCAATATCTCGTATTTGCTTTTCATATTGCTTATGTAGTTATATAAACTCTCGATTTTCTGCTTGTCATCAACACTAAGTCCTTCCCCTTCCGCAGCACTGGCCTTTAGTGGAAAGGACAGTATCATTAAGAATGTTACTAACATTATTATCTTCTTCATGATTCCCCCTATATTATCTTTAGAATTGACTGTAAAACAGCCATCAGTATAGGAATTGCAAGTACCAGGATCAGGATCTTCCCTGAGAACTCCACCTTGGAAGCAAGACTGCTTTCTCCTGCATCCCTGCAGATTTCACTGCAAAAGGAAGCAAGATAAGCAATGCCGAGGATCTTTAGTACGGTGTTTAAATAAACAAAATCTATATTTGCTTTTACTGCAAGCTGCTGAAGAAATTGAAGCACTGCAGTAATCTTTGTTATCATGAACAGAAATATCAATATACCGGCAACCATACTTATCTGGATGGCTAAATCACTTCTCTTATCTTTAAATATTTGCACAATAAACAGTGCTATAAAAGCAAAGGCTGCTATTTTAACTATTTCCATGTTGTCCACCTACAGTTGGAACATTGTCTTAACTGTGTTGAAGAGTTTAGCTATGAGGTTTATAACCATCATAAGTATTATTACAATACCCGCCAGATTTGTTATTGCAGCTATATCCTCCTTGCCATTGCTTTTCAAGACCTTGTCCAAAATTATCAGCAGTATTCCTGTAGCTCCAATTTTGAAGATTAAACTTACATCCAACATCCCACCATACCTCCATTAAATAAGTATAATTGCCAGCGCGGCACCTGCAGAAAACCCCAGGTACCTGTACATCTTCATATTCTTATCAACATTTTGTTCAAGAGCTTCTATTCTGGTCTTGATATTGTATTCCGCAAGGTTAAATATTTTTCTATGGCCTTCCATATCGGAATCACCAAGAGCTTTCGAAAGATCCAATAATATTTCCTTATCTTCCTTTGTAAGGTTGAGTCCGCCCTCATTGACCTTCAATGCATATTGAAATGCTGCATATACAGAGTCCATATCATTCCCGGATAACTCTTCCGAAACCTTCTCAAATATCGTATTTATAGGATTTTTACTTTTCAAAGCCACTTTTAAACAGGCTTCCGGCAAATCCGTCCTTGTATAAAAAATTTCATTTTGTAATTGGACCAGGGCGCCCTGAAGTTCCTTCAGTTGATTTAATCTTCTTCTCAAGGTCTCCGCAAAGATGAAGCCTATGACAGAGGACGCCCCAATAATCAGTATCGCACCCATTGTTTTAATCATATTGTTTCCTCCACATATATTCTTTTGAAACAAAATCATAAATTTCCTCCACTGTTCCAACGCCGTTCCTACTGCTCAGTATAACCGCCCTTTTAAAAACATGGTTTGCTACAAGATCCTTAAATATAAGCCTTTCCTTAAAATCCTCCAGCCCGCTGCCATGGATTGTAGTAATCAAATTAACTCCACAGCTCAGTGCTGAGAGGATGCTCTCCATATCTTTGTATGTACCAATTTCATCACAGATAATCACGTCCGGTGACATGCTCCTGATAGCCATCATTATACCCTCGCTCTTCAGGCAATTATCCAATACATCAGTCCTTATCCCGACATCCATCTGTGGAACTCCTCCGCTGCAGGCGGCGAGTTCACTTCTCTCGTCAATGATACAAACCTTTTGTCCTGCGAAATTTATAGCGCACATCCCGGAAGAAATATTTCTTGCTATATCCCTCAGCAGGGTAGTCTTTCCACACTTAGGCGGGGAAATAATTATGGTATTTAAAACTTCATTTCCCTTTAGCAAACAAGACATGATCTTATCTGAGCATCCTATTACTTCTCTCGATACTCGTATATTTATTGAAGAAATATTTTTTATGGTCTTTACCTTATTATCCTCTATAATGCACTTGCCGCATATTCCTACTCTGTGTCCTCCTCTGATGGTTATAAACCCTTGCCGGATCTCCTCTTCAAAGGCGTACAAAGAGTAATTGCTTGTCCTCTGAATGATGTTCTTCAATTCCTCCATATTTGGAATAAGATCTAATATTCTTTCTTTATTATCAATGTTTACAATAACAGGCTTTTCAGCTTTTATTCTTATCTCCTGAAGCTTCTCAATATACGGAAGTTTTCTGATCGAAGATTGAATATTCTGTGGCAGTATGTTTAATATCTCATTGGTATTCATATTTTTCATCTCACTCTAAAATAAATCTTAGAGCTTGTTTTTCACCTCCCTTCATTCAGATGTGGAAATTTAAACCTTAAGTATTCGACTGAGAAAATATCGAATCTTCACCGATTTTTCCGGATGTAAAATTTCATCATATTATACAGCAATTAATTACCGATGCTTTAACGGTTTTTATCCGACTATTTCAAAGAAATTTTACATCCAAGGCGATAAATTTAAATATAAATTCCCGCATCTATATATAATCTTTATTTAATTATGGGCAAAATTATTACCGCAGGAACAAAAAAATAAAAACTCAGCTAATTAAAGCTGAGTTCAAACACAAGAGGCTGTGAAAAATATAGCCATTCTTTTTCGCGGGCCGCTTGTGGCACGCAACAATTGATAATTGTTGCGCTCCCCAAAGGAATACAAAAGGGGCCACACGCGGCAAAACAATTAATAATTGTTTTGCACCCTAGAGGAATCCAAAGAGGATAGCGAAACTTATAGAATGGCTTTTTTCACAGCCTCTTATAAGTACACAATACTATTATTTAATCATTTACCCTTTCGTCATTGCCTTCACCAAGCATATCGAAATTACAATTCGGGCATTTTATATGTTCGTCGTTTTCTATGATGGATTTATCGATATAAATCGTTTCACCGCACTGCTGACATTGATGCTCCACGAATTCATCCTCGCCATTAAATTCATCCGCTTCCTCAAAACCGTAGAAATCTTCCTCGACATCCTGAAGGTCATCATCCAAAGTATCTATATACATCTCAAGATTATCCTGATTGCTCTCTATTTCATCAAGTTTGTCAGCAATATCTCCCAATACTTTTACAATCTCCTTCAGTACCTTGCCTTCCTTGCTGTTTTCATCTATAGACAACCCATCCATCATACCATGCAAGTATGATACCTTTGGCTTTATAGAGTCCATAAAATACATCCCCTCATTTGTTTTACCCCAAATCAGGATAAAAACTAAACTCTTTCCATGTATTCTCCAGTTCTCGTATCTATTCTTATTACATCGCCCTCATTAACGAAAAGGGGAACGCCAACAACTGCACCGGTTTCAACTGTCGCAGGTTTCAAGGTATTGGTAGCTGTATTTCCCTTAAATCCCGGATCCGTCTGAGTAATCAGAAGCTCAACAAAGTTTGGAGCTTCAACGGAGAAAGCCTCTCCTTTATAGAATTTGATTATTGCAAACATATTTTCCTTAAGGAATTTGATTGCATCTTCTACTTTTTCATAATTTAAAGGAATTTGTTCGAAGGTCTCCTGATCCATGAAGTAGTATAATTCTCCGTCTGAATACAGGTACTGCATTTCCTTTCTCTCAATTACAGCTTCCTGAAGCTTTTCCGGTGGGTTAAAAGTTCTGTCTGTAACTCCTCCGGAAATAACGTTTCTAAGCTTGGTTCTTACGAAAGCTGCTCCTTTTCCAGGCTTAACATGTAAAAAATCTACTACTGTAAACACTTGTCCATCATGTTCAAAAGTAGTTCCTTTTCTTAAATCTCCTGCTGAAATCATTAAGTATCCCTCCAAAAATCAAATTCATTAATATTATAACCTTTTCAAGTGTATTAATACCATTAAATGCATAGTTCTACCTTATTATAGTATTAAACCAATAGTATTTTATCAAAACTAAAGGATATTTGCAAATATAATATGTAAAATTCATAAAAATATTATATTTTAACCTGCTGGCAGGATCCTGAAACTGTTTCATTAGTTTTTTAAATTGTACACTACATACATTTTCCTCGCTTCAGTTTTGCTTTCACTGTACTTTTTTACTTCTCTGAAAGCCTCTATGGAACTCAAGTCCACAAATATATCCTCTACAGATTTTAAATCGCCTTCAATACCTATCTCTAACTCGACAGTTTTTCCTCCATCACATATATTAATATTATTAATGTTAATATTCCTATCCTTATTGTAGAGTAATTCCAGGAGATTATTTAGTGTAGTTGAATTTGCTGCCGGTATATTATTATCTGTTATGCTATTCATCGTATTACTCTCACTGCTTTCGCCTTTGGTGCTTTTCTCCCTGTTACTTTGATTCATATCGATTATACTTTTCCCCTGCAAAGCTAAAATTATAAATAACATGACAAGAATTATTTTATAAAAAGGATTATTCATACTTATATCTCCTCCTCACTGCAATACTCCTAGCTCAATTGTCTGTTTGAAGTTATTTTCTGTTCTTTCGATGGGGGATATCTTAACTATGGAAAATCTCCTTCTATTTTCAATTTCCTTTACAAATTGAATGCATTCTCCGCTGCTTGAGGATAAAATCTCAACGTCTATTAAATTGTTTTGATAGTTCAAGGATTGAATGCTAACACTGCCATTAACATATCCCGTTACCTCTTTATATATCTTTATAAAATCCTTTGAACTATTCTTCTGAGGTCCCAAGTCCGTCTCTATAGGTTTAAAGACTGCATGACTTTTTGCCTCATTTAAAACTCCCAATCCCTCATAATAGTGCTTCAGTACCACCGAATTTAATAGAATCATCAGCAATACTGCTATTCGGTACATTTTCCTGTCCTTTTTATTTTTTTCATCCAAATAGCTTTTGGGGATGAAATTATGTCTTTTCATCATAAAACACCTATATATTTTTTTATGATTTTATCTTCATCTATTCTTCCAACATCATAGACATAATAGCTGTAAGACAGCTTTTCAATTATATCCTTGAATTCGAAATTGATAAATACAACTGGAATTTTCCTAATGCCTGTGTCCGCAGCTGCATCCTTAAAAATCGATTCTATCTTTGTGCTGATATTCGAGTATTTTGCAACTTCATTTTCCAGCAAAAAACTTTTATGCAGGGTTGCATCAAGACAAAAAAGAATATATGTAAAATCATTGGTGCTGAATATCAGTATATAATCTCTTCTTCTTAGCATACTGAAGACATAATGGATATAACAGAACTGAATAAGATAGACAGAGGAAATTCTTGACCTGCCAACCATATGGTGAAATAATTCATTCCTTTCACTGTTTATACAAAAG
>JAUZPH010000050.1 GCA_030706065.1 Bacillota bacterium
GCCTCTGCATGCTTCAATTTGTATATCTTCTTATAAATTATTATAAATACCTCCTGAAGAATATCCTCAGCGGCCTTTTCATCCTCTGTCATCATTCTTGCAGTATTATATACCTTATTCATATACATACTGTAAACTCTCTCGAAGGCATCTTCTTCTCCATCAGACATCCTCTCAATCAATGCCTCCATCAATTTGACATCCATATTTTCACCTCGGCTTATTATTAGTTCGTGATATAATACTCAAATTCGAATTTGATTTATCTATCTGTCCTTAAGATACAGCGGTTATAAGAAAGGTTGCCTATGCTTTCTACCATTGTTTAAACTTTCCTGAATATTTCAAAGATTATTATATCATTTCAGTATATTGTGAGCGAAGGAATAATAGAAACCCCAGCCAGTCGGCCGGGGTTTTTGAATTGCTGAATATGACCAATAAGGATTATATAAATTGTTGAAAATTAACTAGTACTTCAAAAAAGTAATAATAAATTTAGTACCCTCATTCAATTTGCTCTTAACTTCGATTATGCCGTCATGGGCTTCGATTATGGATTTTGACAAAGCAAGTCCAATGCCAACGGAATCATTTTTCCCGGAATTTTTCGCTTTATAGAACCTTTTGAATATATTCGGCAGATCATCTTCCCCAATTCCTGTTCCGTTGTCTTCAATTATTATTCTGATATAAATCGGGTTTTGAAGCAGTTCAATGTTTATCCTGCCCGGTTTAAAGCTGTGTTCAACGGCATTTTTTATAATATTTATAAGGGCCTCCTGCAGCCACAATTTGTCATGCTTAAGGGTTATTTCCTCGGCATAGCTGAAGTCGATTCCGACCTCTTCTTCGGCAGCCTTGTTTTCCAGGGCGTCTATGGCTTCCTGTATGGTATCATTCAGGCTCTCGTCTTCCTTCTCCAGTTCGATGGCCTTTGCATCGAGCTTTGCAAGCTTTAAGATATTATAAATCAGGCTCTGCATTCTCTGAAGCTGGTTGTTTGTATTTGATAAAAAAGTCTTCTGCTGCTCCTTTGGCAGTTCCTGGCTCATCATAATGTCATTATATACTATCAGCGAGGACAGAGGGGTTTTAAGCTGATGGGATATATCCGAAAGTATATTGATCAAAAAATTCTTTTCCTTTTGAAGCTCGCCTATACTGCTTCTAATGGTCTTTCTCATTTCATTAAAAGCTGAAACAAGCTTTGAGAAATCCCCCTCCATATTTTCATCTATGGCTGCCTCGTATTCACCTTCGACAACTTTCTTTGCCGCCATAGTCAAGCCTCTTATTCTTTCATACAGAACACAGTATTGAAAATAATTCAGGAAAAAAAGAGCTGCCAGCATAATTATGAAAAGCATCAATATTGTGTAAGTATTTTTTATGAGTGTTGTGTTGTAATACGGAAAAAGAGAGTTTTCCAGATTTTCAGTCAATCCATACTGCCTTAAAACAGCTTCACCTTTTTGGGCATATTCATCGGACACCCCTTGCGCTATCAGCGGTGCAATTTCCTTTTCCAGGCCCGGATCTTTCTCTATTACCCTTTCGGTCACTGCTCCCAGGCTTTTTATATAGTCCTTCTTTAAATCCTCATAATACATCCTTTGAGTAAAAAGTGTGATTAAAAGTACCGTAAGCATTGCCATTAATAAAAGTGTGCTGCTGATTTTCAGTTCAGGATTGCTAAAATATCTTTTCATACTATCCTCCTTTTAAAGATGCGGTATTTTAAACCTTTAGTATTCGCCTGAGATTCGCAAACCGGCCGTTAAAGGTCCTTTAGGCCTTTAATCTCCTTACCGACATCCTTATTCCATTTGTAGCCGAGCCCCCTCTGAGTAACTATGTAATCGGGCTGCTTTACATCATCCTCAATCTTCTCTCTTATTCTTTTAATATAAACCGCCAGAGTATTTTCATCGAAAAAAGATTCCTCATCCTCCGTGAGCTGGCCCAGTATTTCATCCCTTTTCATTAAAACGTGAGGTTTATCCATGAATATGAGCAAAAGCTTATATTCTTGGGCCGTCAGAGCAATTTCCCTGCTGCTTTTCTTCACTACTGCCGTTGACAAATCTACGGATATATCTCCACTTTCCAGCATATTCCCTCCGGACGGCTTCTTCTTGTTTCTCCTTATGAGAGCTTTTACCCTGGAAAGTAATTCTCTTACTCTGAAAGGCTTTGTCAAGTAGTCATCTCCGCCTATCTCAAGGCCTAAAACAATATTGACCTCATCATCCAGCGCAGTTAAAAACATTATAGGGACATCATTCCTGGTCCGGATAATCTTACATAAATCATAACCGCTGCCGTCAGGTAAATTTACATCCAATATGATCAGGCTGTAGGAATTTTTCCCGGATAAAACCCTGCCTTCCTCAAAGGTTGCAGCTCTATGAACCTCATAGCCTTCACCTTTTAATGTAAATTCTATACCCATGGCCAGAGATGCATCATCTTCCACCAACAATAGTTTCTCCATAAACCTTCACCTCTTCAAAAAGGGGCAGTTCATAAGTCTGCCCCCATAGTATTATAGGGTTTTAAACTTGGACATTAACAAGGCTGTGAAAATTTATCCTATAACTAATCGCATTAGAAAAATCGTTAAAGATTCGATATTTTCTAATGCGAATAAAAATGTAAAAATTTCCACAGTCAATACATGCTCAAAAACTGGTGAAGATTCAGTATTATGAAGCATGTATAAGTTAAGCTTCGTTCCTAAAACCCGTTAATAATCTTCTCTTATTGAATCAATAATATTATCTTTTTTAATCCTTGAAAGCGGGGATAGTACTGACAAATATCCTATCATTAAAGCTGCTCCGCCTGCAATAGCTATGGATAACCATGGAATACCCCAGGCAAATTCTCTTATGCCTCCTAGGCCCATGTACATAAGATAGGATAATACAGTTGCAATTACCGAGCCATAGACAGTTCCAAAGAAGCTGTATAGAAGCCCTTCATACACAATCATCCTCCTCAACCCCTTTTGTGTCAAGCCTATGGATTTAAGTGCCGCAAATTCCGTTTTTCTTAAAAGAATATTTGTGGTTATGGTGTTAATGATGTTCACGCTTCCGATTAAGGATACCACTATGACAAATCCATACAGAAGTATATACACCATCAACCCTGCAGATTTCGAAGTCCTGTTTGCATCTATATTGTTTATCAGGGAAGCTCCAGCCTTGCCAGCCACCACCTGTTCAATTGCAGTCTGTGCTTCAGTTTCATTATTTATGTCTTTTATTTCAATAGCATATGCCCTTGGCTTTATATCTTGTACTCCGCTGAGGCTTTCTGCCATCCGCTTTGTAGTAATGAGCTTAAGCCCCGATTCATTTCCTGTATCCATAAAGGGATCGTCCTTTAATAGGGCCAGTATCTTTACTTTTTTCTTTTCTCCATTACCTGCTGCTGACGGATTACTCGGATCACCGGTGAATTGAACTTCAATTTCATCTCCGACTTTCAGATTAGCAGCAGGGCCTACATACTTTTTCTTAGTCTTTCCATTATAAATAGTATTATTATCAACCAATATTACGCCATTTTCCGCATCCAGCTTCGCACTGTCTATATCTCCTTCTGTCAGATACTTCTTTGCCTTATCAAGTGCCGCATCATCATATACTTCCACCGAGCTGTTTATAAGGGTTTTGGGGGTTCCGTCCTTTTCTGTTTCGTTGTATATGCCACCTATATTTTTAACCGCCTCCACCTCACTGCTTCTGTCAACTACCGCCGAGAAGCTTTGAAAACTATAGCTCTTGTAGATATTCTTAACCTCCTGTAAATTCTTTAAAGCATTGTAGGTGTTATCATCCGCACTGTCATTATCACTAAAATAAACTGTAAAATTGATATTTTGTGATTCGTTTGGAGGAGGATTCAAATGCAGCGCCATATCTATGAAAGCTTTAAAGGTTATAAACAATGTAACACTTATAATGATGGAAAAAACAGTGATTCTGTATCTCTTTCTGGTTCTCTTTATATTCTTCAGTGCCATGGAGGCCTCAAAGCCAAGCAATCTTTGAAGTACCTTGTTCTTTCTCTTCTTGATTTTTTCCTTGGATATGGCCGTTCTTCTACTGATTGCCACAAGAGGCGATATCCTTCCGGCAAATATGGCAGGAAACAGTGCCGACAGATATATGGAGACGATCCCCAGCAGGCCGCTTCCTGCAAGTATGGACGGACTTATTCCGAGATCCAGGGAAAGCACCGAACTTCCTCCGATAAGCTTAAATACACCGCCTATACAAAGTATGGCCAGTACTCCGAATAATACTCCAAGGGGTACACCGATTACTGCCAGCAGGCTGGCCTCCCTTAAAACAATATTTCTGATCTGCCTGGGAGTTGTACCTACAGCCCTTAATAGGCCAAACTGCTTTATTCTCTCTACTACTCCAATTTGAAAGGAATTATATATAACCGCTATTGTTGAAACAAGTACGATGAAAATGACAATACCGACCACTGCATACAAGCTTCTATAGGGTGAACCCTCCGCCGCAGCACCCTCTTCTACTAAAAGGTGGTCATTCTCTATGACATCTCCCTTTGGAACAAGCTTTTCCAACTCATTCACTGCTGCTCTCAAATTTGTTTTTGAGCTTATTTCTACAAGCAGGGACCCGCGGTCGGGAATATCGCTGTCATTTTTAGTGAGCAGTATCCCTTTTCCTTCAACCTGGCCTCCTACACTGTTATCCAATATACCTGTAAGGATATAATTTTTACTATCAAAAGTAAGAGTATCACCTATTTTTGAATTCTTAAAGGCCTTATTCAGCATCCACTGTTCTACTGCCACCTCTCCACCATTCTGCGGCAGCCTTCCTTCTTTTAATTTGTATGGCAGCAGCCCCAGGGCGCTGTCCGTGGCAGACATCTCTCTCATACTCAATTCATCATCGATCTTTATTTCCTTACCGCTGCTGAAATATCCGAACCTGCCGACCTTTGGATTGGCAGATATTTTTGCAAGCAGGTTTGCATCCGCATCTTTAAACATCAGGTGATAAGATCCGTAATTCTTTTTCGTATTTTGTACCGCCGTATCCTGAATTCCCTTCATAAACAATCCTATGGAAGATATGAGGGCAACGGATAAGATTATGCCGATGATAGTAAGTATGGTCCTCTTCCTGCTGGCCTTCAGATATCTCCCGGTGAGCTGCGTATATCTGGTTATCATGTTTATTCCCCCTGCCCTTACTGATTATTCTGAGTATATTTATCTGAAACTATTTCTCCATCCGCAATGGTGATTATCCTGTCCGACATTGAGGCTATGTTTATATCGTGTGTTATAAGTATAAGTGTCTGATTATACTTTCTTGCGGTGTACTTAAGCAGCTCAATAACTTCCCTGGAATTCTTGCTGTCCAGGTTTCCAGTAGGCTCATCAGCAAGTATTATGGACGGCTTATTGAACAAAGCCCTCCCGATTGACACTCTCTGCTGCTGTCCTCCGGAAAGTTCGGATGGAAGATGATTTATTCGGTCTTCAAGGCCCAGAATTCCAATGATTTCTTTCAAATAAACCTCATCAACCCTGCTATTATCCATAATAGCAGGAAGTGATATGTTCTCGGCCACATCCAACACTGGTATCAAATTGAAGAATTGAAATACAAAGCCTATCTTGCGCCTTCTGAATATGGCGAGCTTTGTTTCGTTGTAATCATAAATGCTCTCTCCGTCAATTACTACCCTGCCAACGGTTGGACGGTCAAGCCCTCCCAGCAGGTGCAGCAGAGTACTCTTGCCTGACCCGGACGCCCCTACTATTGCCACAAATTCGCCTTTATTTATAGAAAGGTTTATGTTTTTAAGTGCCTCAACCTTGTTTTCATTGCTGCCATATGTCTTATTTAAATTTTCCACCTTTAGTATCTCCATTTTTTTCACTCCTTCTGTTCTAGCATAATTACATTTTAGACTCTTATCACATTTCTATCCATGACTTCTGCCTTACAATAAAATAGCTTCCTTACAATTTCGTAAGACAGCACCAAGGGGGGCCATTTTGTTATTAATTCTAATCCTCAGGTCGGCAGAATAAACATTGCAATTATCCACAGCAGCAAAAAGGAAATCCACAGCAATACCTTCATATCCGGAATTGCTGTGGATTATTTAACTTACACCTCAGGCAGTTCAAAATAAACTGTCTATCCCTAAGGTAATGCTTATTTATAAAGTTATGGTTACTTCGTCTCCATCCTTTGAGGTAACTTCCACCAGTTTCAGGCCCCTGTAGCCCCTTAAATATTTTAAGCTCCTTGCAAGTTCGGCAAAATCTATGCAGTCTATTATGTCCCTCTGCTGCTCATCAAGATGCTTTCCGGACTTTTCGAAGACATAAGCGGCAATCTTACAGCCCAGACTTGCAACACCTAAAGGTATAGGAATAAAAATCCTTCTGCCATTTTTTTCTCTTATATAAATTCTCATATTTTAACACGTCCCTTTGTAGAATTCCCAATTCCGCCCGCAAGGATATTTAATCCTGATGTTTTTGTATTCGATATTCTGCCTGCCCTGCTGTTACTCAACAACAATCTCAACATTGTCTCCCTTATCACTCTTTATATCTACTATCTTTCCGTCCAGTCCGTCGCCAACTGCTTGAAGAATAGCCTGAATATCTATATCTTCAACACCTTCTACTCCATCTACCTTGGGTATTCTCTTTATAGCTCCCCCCAGGGTCTTTATGAATTTGACCGGTATATTCACATTTACGTTTTCACCTTTTTGAGTATTAACCCTGATCTTCAGCATTTTATCCACATTACTGCCTAACACCGGGCCGCCTACTGCCGGAACATTCTTATTGGATGCATTTAACACTTCTATAAGTTCTCCGGCCTTCTGAGCATCAATCTTTCCCTCTTCCAACATCTTTAATACCTTCATGGTCTCTTCATTCATTTAATACAACTCCCTATCAATATTATTTTTTTAATAAATTCAATGCCTGTTCTGCTGTAATTTCTCCCTTGTCAAGCTTTTCAATTATTTCAGCACTGTTATCTTCCTTATCTCTGACAGGTGCATACCCCAGTGAGGCAGCTAAATCTTCAAGCCTTCCCCGGACTGTCGGATAGGATATTCCAAGTTCCTTTTCCACATCTTTAATGTTGCCTCTGCATTTTATAAAGACTTCTGCAAAATTCAGCTGCTCGGAAGTCAGATAGGAAAACCTGGACAGCTCAAAGTCATTTTCAATTACGGTATTACACTTTTTACACTTAAGTTTGGTAACAGTAAGTTTTGAATTACATACAGGACACTGGGTTAATATTTTGTAAGCCATACTAATCACTCTCCATAATTGTATTATACTACCACATTTTTATGATTTCAATATGTAAATTAAAAATATTTATATTTTTTTATATTTGAATTAATTTTTCGGATTTTAAAGTTAATAATTTTGATTAGAAGATTTACATATTAACTTATTTAATTTCAGCATTAAAAAAGTTAATAAAAAAATGATAGCTAATCCTCTCATTAAGATCAGCTATTTGGCATATCCTGTGCAGCATTTCACAATAATACCAGCCATCCGTCACCTCCTGTTTCATTCTGAAAAAAGATTGAGATTGATGCACTGGCGAAATAGATGATATACTTAAACTGTAATACCTGGCATAACATTTCAATTATGGTATGAGGTGATCAGTTATGAAATTAAGTACTATTCCAAAGGATTTTATTATCAATGCCTCTTCTGAAAGTGGCGGTAAGGTTATCTCAAATTTCCTTTTGCATGCTTTAAAAATAGAGAATGATTGCGATGAAAGTATAATATTGAAAAGCATATGTTTAGAGTTGATTGCATCCGGAGAGCCTGTGAAACAAGTTATCTTTCAAGATAAATCCCTGTTGAATACAATAAAAGAGTTTGCAGTAAAGGCAACCTGGCTTGATAAGGGATTTGGGGCGAAGCTTTTTTTAGGAGAAGAAGGCTTCTTTAACCCTGAACTTTATGCAGACTCCATGGAACTGAAACCCGGCCAGCAGACCGGTATATGGAATGAATATTTTATAGAGGTATATGAGCGGGTTCTGGAGGAGCTGATAATAAGTGTCAATTATATTGAAAATAGCGTAGATCACAAGGAGCAATTAACCGTTCCGCTTATACAATATAAAAACAAGAATGAATATATATTCCCATTAAAAGGCACCATATCCACCTGCGGAAATTATAACTCTTTGCCTGAGCATCGGCAGCATTACTCGATGGAGTTTGCTTTTGACATGGCACAGTATAATGAGGAGCAGAAACTGTGCTTTAAAGAAAACATGATGGAGGAAGATTATATCGTTTATGGCAAGGATGTACTGGCAATAGCCGATGGAGAAATAGTGGATTCCTATCACAGCTTTGCAGTAACAACCTCCTGGGATTGGGAAAAGAGATGGCCCTATATTCAGAAATACGGCCTGGCGGCACAATGTGGGAATTATATAGTTATAAGACATGCTAACGAAGAATATTCTTTTTATGGGCATCTTATAATGGACAGCCTGACAGTAAAAAATGGAGACAGAGTTAAGCAAGGGCAAACTATAGCCAAGGTCGGACATACAGGTTTGTCTGGCTGTCCTCACCTGCATTTTCAACTCATGAATGGCCCGGATTTTATGGCTGCCAGAGGTCTGCCATGTTCCTTTATCAATATAAAAGATGCAGCCGGCAGAAAGCTTGGATTGATACAAGAGGAAAATATAATCGTACATGCAGAATAAATCAGGAATATAGTTTAACTTCAAATATAGATTTCTGCAGCTATAATACGGCAGCTACAAGATTTTTACTGTAGCTGCCGTATTATCCGGCATCGGCATTTTATTCAATTTTACATTCAGCAGAGATCCGTTTTCCCTCACCTGTTCTTATAATAAAATACAGCGAGCTGTGTTCTGTCCCTGAGGTTCAGCTTTTCCAAAATGGTAGTTATACTGTTTCGCACAGTCCCCTCGCTTAAGTATAATTTGCCGGCTATTTCCCTGTTGCTGAGGCCTTCTGCTACAGCAGTGATTATGTCCAGTTCCTTTTCCGTTATTCCAAAGGCTGAAAAGTCGGCTTTTCTGTGGTCAATCATCAAAGACGGAATTTTTGAGATAATATCGTCGCCGAAAACATTTTGTCCCATATATACAGCCCTTAACGACGGCACAATGGATTCGAAATTCTGTTTTATGATATAGCCCTTGGCTCCTATCTTCAACGCCTTTATAATATATTCATTATCAGAAAAAGTAGTGAGAAACAGTATTCTTGCGTCCTTGTTTTCCTTTAAAATGTGTTCCGCCGCCTCGAGGCCCGTCATGGCTTCCATTCTTATGTCCATGAGCAGAATGTCCGGCTTCAGCTTTTCATAAAGCTCCACAGCTTCCTTTCCGCTGCAGCCCGTCGCCACCACAGAGATATCCTCTTCCGATTCCAGTATGGTTTTAAGGGATACACATACCAATTTATCATCATCAACAACCAACACCCTCACGTCCTAATCAATTCCTTTCAAAACACTTATTTTTTCGGTATCGAAATGAAAATTCTAAAGCCTTTTCCTGTACTTATATTGACATTGCCGCCTGCCGCTGCAACTCTGTCGGTGATATTCTTCAGTCCTATGCCGTTTTCACTTTTATAATTGCTGTTGATGCCATTGTCCTGTATTACCAGCTGATATAGAGCGGGATGCTCGCGTATACTCACCGAAGCTTCGGTAGCATTGGAATGTTTCATGATGTTTGACAAGGCCTCTTTTGTCACAGCAATAAAGCAATATTTGATATTCTTTTCCAGGCTTGTTTCAACAGCATAATCAAATTTTATTGTACAGAAGGTAAAACCTTCAATCAGCTTTTGTATCTCCGTCCGCAGATCTACAGCTTCCTCATGGAGATTATGTACACTGGCGCGGATGCTGTCCATAGCCTCCGACAGGGTACCCTTAACAAGCCTGAGGTTTTCTTTGGTTCCTTCGTCCTTATTAATTGCAAGCAGTGCTCCTATCTGCAAAATAGACCTTGAAAGCAAATGGCCCACATTATCGTGAATATCCCTTGCTATCCTGTTCCGTTCCGTCAGTGTTGCAAGATTTATCTCATAATCCTGTTTTTCCAAGAGCTCGTTGTTCTGCTTCTCAAGCCGCATTGATATTTCCCTTGCATCATCCTGAAGCCTGCGGTAATCCTTTCTCAGATTTTCAAGAGAAACGGTACGGTGCTTCAGAATATAGGCAGTAACAATAAAAACGGCGATGATCCACCTTGAGAGAAAGAATTCCCCCTCATAATTAATGGCTAACGGAAGGAATGCTAAAAGCCATATCCATCTTTTCTTAAGTAACACTGCATCATAGCATATCAGCGGAATAAAAAAGGAGAAAACCGGAGCGAAAAGACACAGGATTAAGTAGGCAGCAAAGGCCCCTGTTGTTATACGTTCATCTTCCAGGTAGCTCAGCAGAGCGCTTAAAATTAAGGAAACCAGTATGGGTATTATCATATAAATGTAGCTTCCTTCAGTTATGTATAAAGCCGCAGATAAAATAAAAATGACCAGCTTGTCAATCAACTTCTTCATCGTTTCTACCAAACCTTTATATCGCTAGAATATTCATCATATTTAAATTCTAGCATGTGGTTTCACTAATTGTCTATTGCCTGTGAACATCTCACTTTATTATTTCAATTATCTGTTTGGTTGCTTTTTTTGACTCAGGCAAGAAAAATAACGGCCAAACATGAATCATGGAAGGATATTCATAATAGTTAATTGCTATCCCTTTTGCTTCTGCTATGCTTTTGAACTTTTTACAATCGGGGTACAGGATATCGTGCGTCCCAATGAATAAGCTAATTCTGCCTAATCCCTCAAAGTTGCCATATATGGGACTGATCAGGTAGTGTTTTGAATCTTTCTCTCCACTGTACCATTTGACTATATCAATTAATGCCGGCACTGCTGATACCGGATCCAGTTTTTTCACTTCATGTATTTCCGGATTACTGAAGGTCATATCCAACGTAGGCGATATAAGAATTATGTTTCCAGGCTGAGGCAATTCTTTTTCTTTTAGCAATTGTGCTAAAGAAAGACTCATTCCTCCTCCTGCCGAATCACCCATAATTACAACATTTCCCGGTTTTACTTCTGAAATAATTAGTTGATATAAGGGAAGTATCATGTCGAAAACCTCTTGGCACTGATGTTTCGGTGCTAAAGGATAAATCGGAACAATGATTGTACACCTCAATTCATCTATTAGTCTCCCCAAAAACTCCCAGTGAGGGCTCATAATTTCATAGACAAATCCTCCCCCATGAAGATAAAGGATATGTTTTTTCCCTACACTGTTCAATGGTTTCATTATATAAACGCAATAGCCATTGACTTCTTTTTTGCTGATGTTAAAATTCCTTTGAACTTTTATAGGTGGCTCATGACTTTCTGACAATTGCTTTCTCTCAATATTCTTTCTTAATTTATTGCCAGTAACTTCCCACATCTTTTTTAGGTTGGCAATACGTAATACCGCTTTTAACAACTTGCTTTGGATACTTCCCATACACTCACTCCCTGCTTTTATTTGTTTTACTCGATTCTTGAATTCATTTGAGGCTCAAGGAAAGTATAAACTTTGAAATTAAAATCAATTTAAACATTTTATAAAGTTTTCATAAAGTAATACTTTGTTTATTAATACAAACATATCTGTTATTACATTTGTCATGCCAAGCCTGGAGTTTATTCACTAACAAATGAAGGCTGAATGGATTATCATTTATATATAGGAAGGAAACCGGTCATATGTTTCAGCCGGTATTCCCCTTTGGTTTTTGAAAATTGTATTATGGGAGGTATCCTTATGGTAATAAAAGTTAAAAATCTGGTAAAAAGATATGATGATTTAATAGCTCTGGACCACTTCAATCTGGAAGTTAACGAGGGTGAAGTCTTCGGCCTTCTAGGGCCCAACGGTTCTGGGAAAACCACTGCCATCAACTGCATTTTATCCCTGCTCAAATATGACAAGGGAACTATAGAAGTCTATGGAAAGCCTATGTCGCCGGACGCTTACGATATTAAGAGGAACATCGGCATAATAATGCAGAACGTTGCAGTGTTTGAGGAGCTCACGGTTTATGAAAATATCGATTATTTCTGCGGCATGTACGTTTCCGACAAAAGTAAGCGCCGTGAGCTTGTAGAGGAAGCTATCGAGTTTGTAGGCCTGAAGGATTTCAGAAAGTTTTACCCGAAGAAGCTGAGCGGAGGCCTGCTCAGAAGACTTAATATCGCCTGCGGCATAGCTCATAAGCCAAAGCTGATTATCTTGGACGAACCTACAGTGGCAGTAGACCCCCAGAGCCGTAACAATATACTTGAAGGAATACAGCGGCTTAATAAAGAGGGAGCAACTATTGTATATACCTCTCACTATATGGAGGAGGTTGAGGAAATCTGCACAAGGATAGCCATTATGGACAAAGGAAAGGTTATTGCGTCAGGCACCAATGATGAACTGAAGGGAATGATAAATTCCGGTGAGAAGCTCACCTTTGAAGTCTTCAGGATTGACAACAACCTTCTGGAGGGTGTCAGAAGTCTTCCAAATATAGTTTCCGCCGAATATAACGGCAATTTACTTGTGGCCAAGTCAAGCAGAGGTAAAAATAATCTGGCAGCTTTAATGGATTATTTGAAAGCAAAGAATGTGAATGTGGGCAAGATTTACTCCGAGCCCCCGACCTTGAACGATGTATTCCTTGAAATAACCGGTAAAGAGCTCAGAGATTAGGAGGTGCTTATATATGCTTTTGCATAACTATGTATACAGGCTTAAATGTATTGTAAGGGATAAACAGAC